>JAFADT010000709.1 GCA_023424585.1 Pseudomonadota bacterium | reverse complement strand
CCGCGTTGCCAAAGCCGTCGTCACAGATGCTGTCGTTGGCGTAGTTGGCGGAGCCCGACAGCACGCTGCCAGCCATCGTGACGTAGCGCGAGGTGCCGTAGCCGAACTCCAGCACGGCCACCAGCAGCACGTCGCCGCCGTGGTCGTAGGTCGTGCTGAACGCCGACGAGGACACGTACTCCCAGCCCACGGTGCTGGAGCCGACCGCGTACACCTCCACGTAGCTCAGCGCGGGGGCGGGCCCCAGCGTCGTCACGCGGCCAGCCTCCGGAACGCGCCCCAGACGCTGACTGCTGACGTCGAGCGGCTCCCCGCGGACCGTGGTCTCGACGTAGCGGCGGGCCGCCTCCGCGGGCGTGAAGTCTGCGGCGGAAGCACTCATCGCGACGGTGGACAATGCAACGGCGAGCAGCTTGGCGTGCATGGACATTCTCCAGACTGAGATGGGATTCGGGCACGCGGAGTGCGTGCCCTGAGCAACCTAGAGAGAAGCCAGCCAGTACTCAATCCTTGAATTGACAACATGAGAAATGCGGTCGCCTGAGACTTCGCCCGGGTGCGAGGCAACCCGGGCGGATGTCTCACTTAACGGCGGGGCTTCGCGATGAGCGCGTTCGCCGCCTCCGGCCTGGCGTGGCACTCCAGCAGGGCGCGGAGGAGGAGCGGGGCGACGATGGTGGCATCCGACTCGATGACGAACATCGGTGTCGTCTCGGTCAGCTTGTCCCAGGTGATCTTCTCATTGGGCGTGGCCCCCGAGTACGAGCCGTAGGACGTCGTGGAGTCACTGATCTGGCAGAAGTAGGCCCACGGCTTCACCGGCTTGCGCAGGTCGTACTTCATGGAAGGGACGACGCAGATGGGGAAGTCCCCGGCGATGCCACCGCCAATCTGGAAGAAGCCGACGCCCTGGCCCTGGGAGAGCTCCTCGTAGCGGTCGTAGAAGTCGGCCATGTATTCGATGCCTGACTTGACGATGCTCGCGTTGCATTCGCCCGTCTTCACGTAGGACGCGAAGATGTTTCCGAACGTCGAATCCTCGTAGCCGGGGACGACGATAGGCAGCCGGCGCTTCGCCGCCTCCAGCAGCCAGCAGTCCTCGGGCGGGCCCTCGTACGCGGACGGCTCCAGCGCCAGGACGATGTCGTAGAAGTACTCGTGCCAGAAGCGCCGCTCGCCGTTCGCGGAGGCGTTCATCCACAGGGGGACGACGATCTTCTCCACCGCGCGGAACGCCTCGTCCTCGGGGATGCTCGTGTCGGTGACCCGCCGCATCCGCTGCTCCAGGATGCGCGTGTCGTCCTGCTTGGTGAAGTAGCGGTACTCCGGGAAGTCCTTGTACGAGTCATGGGCGACGAGCCGGAAGAGCGACTCCTCCAGGTTCGCGCCCGTCACCGACAGGCCGTGGATGAGCCCCGCGCGGATGGCGGGGGCCAGGGTGATGCCCAGCTGCGCGGACGACATCGCGCCCGCGACGCTCCAGAACATCCGGCCACCGCTGGAGACATGCCGCCAGTACGACAGCAGCGCGTCGCGCGTGGCGCGCGCGTTGAAGTTCTTGTAGTTCGACAGGACGAACTCGAGCAGGGGGAGCTCGGACGTGCTCATGGGTGCCTCCGGCGACAACGTGGTTGAAGCTCGGGAGGCGACGGTTGAGCAAAGCCACCCGAGGACACCCCTACGGCCACGACGAAGCGTCGCGCCGCCATCGGGAGTGTCGGGTGGCTGCGGCTTCAGTAACACGGCGGCTGGACCCACGCCACGGGATCCACAGCCAGGACAGGGGCTCGACGTCTCCGCCCGTTCCGTGGTTCCGCGAGAGCACCGCGTTCGGGAAGTTCTTCGGCAAGGTGTGGGACGCGCGAGGGAACGCACAGCGGCTGGACGAGGCGGCGCGCGAGCTGGCCGAGGTCATCGGGGTCCTCGCGGGCGTCCTGGTCGAGGCCCTGGCGATGTGGGCCACGGCCAAGGGCGTGGGCACCGCGCTCCGGTTGCTCAAACCGGTTGCAGCGCGCGATCGATCGGTTCAAGGCCAAGGTCACCACCGTCGAGGAGGCCATCACCAACCTCTGGGATGCCATTGGCACGCGGCTCGTCCTGTCGGACACCTCGCCAGCGGCGATAACGCGGGCGGTGAACCGGCTCGCGGAGGCCATCCGCCTGGGGGAGCTGGAGGTCGTCGAGCTCAACAATCTCCATGGGCCGGGAGGCAAGCCCGACTTCACTCCCGAACACCTGGAGACGCTGAGCGCCGCGGCGCTCGACGCCGGAAAGAAGCTGGTCATCAACGACAAGGTGATGGACAGCGGGTAGACGGTGGTGTGCGCATACCTGAAGCATGCCAATGGCGTGCGCGGCGAGTTGCAGCTCATCGGAAAGGACGTGCTGGCCATCGCCAACGCCGAGCACATCCCCTACGACGTATTGCTGCGCAAGCCGCTCGTGCGCAATGTGCCGATCGTCCTGAATGAACAGAAGCTGCAACAGGCGATTGGCGCCGCGCTCCACGAGCTGTCGGAGCGCGTGCGCCAGGGCGTGCCCGACACGGGGACGTTCACCGCGTTGAGCACCCGCTTCGCGGGCGGTGCGCTCGTGGACGGCGTGGGCGACGTCGAGTTGCGGGTGTCCCCGCTGAGCGGGGACAAGGGCAAGCAGGAGCGCTACTTCGAGGTCCGGGTCTTCACCGCCAGCGGAGCTGGTCACTCCTCGATGTGGTTGTTCTACGGGAAGACGGCGGTCATCCAGGAGCAGCTCCAGAACGAAGCGCCCCTGAAGGGGAAGATCCGCGCGGCCATCGTGGCGGAGGCGGAGTCCCTCCTACGCCACGAGCTGACTTGAGGGCGCACCTCACGCGTCGCTGAAGCTCGCGGCCAGGGCGTGGTGGTCGGAGGCCGTGCCCACGTCCACCACCTGGGCCGCGAGCAGCCGTCGGGCCAGCGCGGGTGAGGCGAAGACGAAGTCCGTGCGGAAGTCGATGATTGCTCCGTCGCGTTGGCGTCGGGCGGTGACCCACTGGGGCGAAGCCGGCTTGAGGCGCAGCGTGTCCACCCAGCCGAAGCCCTCCAGGTCATCGATGACGTCGAAGCGAGGCGGATGGCCGTACTTGTCCACCCGGGCGCGGCGGACGCGGTCGGCCAGGTCCACCGGATAGGGATCCGCGCGGGACAGGGAGTTGAGATCGCCGGCCAGCACGAAGGCCCGTTCACCGAAGGCCGCGGGGTCGATCAGGGAGCGCAGGTAGCGCCTCCACGAAGCGCAGGGATTCGTGGTGGGAGTCGAAGTGGGCCGCGAAGACAGTCAGCGGCTCCGCGCCTGTCTCCAGCTCGCACTCCAGGAGGTTGAGCGTCATCACCTTCAGCGGCATGCCGGGCAGACTACCCCTGCGGCTCCATGGCGCAGAGGAACTTCCAGGTGCTCGAGTAGCCGGACTCCACGCCCCAGTTGACCAGGTAGGTCGAGGGCGGGCAGCCCCACTCCGCCATGCCCACCTCCACCGTGTGCGTGCTGTCGCTGTAGTAGGTCACGTGCGTCCCATACTTGAGGCCGTTGATGGGACCCAGCTGGGTCTTGTCATCCGCGACCGCCGCGGGAGGAGCCTGGGTTTCGGCCTCCTCCGCTCCAGCGCCACACGCCACCGACTGAAGGGACAGGACCGCCAGGGAAGAGAGCAGCAGACGCCTCATGGGCATTTCTCCTTGCTTGCGTGGAGCGCGACTCTATCCAGGAAGCGTCTGAGAAGGCCATGGAGGCGCCGCGCCCAGTGGAGGAATCAGACGTCTCCGCTGGCGGAGCCCACGAGGCGGATATCGCTCGCCCCAGGATTGCTGCACGTCACGTCAAGGCTCACCCGCCAGCTGGGAATATCCGAATGGACGATGAGCGTCCCTGTCCACGCGGAGCAGGCGGTCGTGGCGCTGCCGGAATGAATGGAGACCCTCGAATCCGGCAGGGTCACGATCTGTCCAATCGGAAGCGGGCGTCCGACGGTGACGTGGATGGAGCGACTGGCCAGGACGGGGCACGTCCCCGTCGTCAACGGCGAGGCGATAGAGAACTCAAGGCTGCGCTGCTCGCAGGTCGAGGGCGCCGAGCAATAGCCTTCGGTGTCCTTGTCTTTATCCGACTCATAGGTCCGGCCCGAGAATGCAGGGCTGGTGAACGACCACTCACACCGGACCTTCTCGGGACGGCAGCACGCCGTGGCGCCACCGGGGCACTCCGTCGTGAAGCAGCCCACCGGGTTGTTGGCGGAGCCTCCCGCGCAAGTGCCAAGGCTGAACGCGTCCTTGCCGGACCGGCTGCAAGAGAAGAGGTGAGCACCGTCGCAGAAGGTCCTGCCGGGCTCGCAGACAACCGCGCCCACGAGGCTGTCGGCAAGCGCCGAAGGCTCCAAGGCTTCAGGAGGCAACTGGGATCCCAGGGACCCTTCATCCCCGAGGCACGCGGTAGAGAGAGACAGGAAGACACACAATGAAAACAAGACGAGGGAGCGCATGTGCATGGGGCATCCAATAGGACTCTTCACCGCTCCCGGAGAATCCCTCTGGAGGGGTAGGCTCACGCAGGCTCAACCGCGGCGCGGGCTTGGGGACACCTCCCTCTCCCCCCCGTGAATTGACGCCCCATGACGCGTCAATTCCTCGCGTGACACGTCAACCGGAGCGCCGCGACTCCGCGCGCCCCTGGGGACTCGACGGGCCGTCCCGTGGGAGTTCCTGGCATTGAAGGTGCAGTCACGCACGACACGGGTTCGAGCACGAGCCGGGCCCGACATCGAACCGGGAGCGAACATGTCATCCGCGCAAGCCGTGTCGTCGCACAGTGAGCCGTCCACGTCCGAGTACCAGTACAACTACACCTACATCGCCCCGCTCGCGCTGGCGCAGGACGTCCCGGCGAGTCAGCGGCCCACGCTGGAGTGGTGGGGCCAGGTCATCGTGCAGCTCCTCCACATCGCGAACAACCGCCTGCAGTGGGTCCACGAACAGGAGCAGCGCAAGCACGAGGGCGCGCCCGAAGGCGCGGCGCCCACCGCCCCGTCGTTGAGCGTGGACCTGTCCCATGTGGGCGTGGGGCGGATGGAGCTCAGCCACCTCAAGGCGCTTCCCCCGTCCTCGACGATGGCGGGCAAGCTGTTCGGCGAGTTCCACGAGTTCGGCGAGGCCGCCGAGCTGGCCGCGAAGGCCGCGCTCCTGGCCCGAAAGGCGTTCAACAACGAGCTGGGCAGCGTGCTCGACGTGCTGAAGCTGGTGATGGAGGCCATCACGATCAAGCCCACGGGCCGGCCAGGCTCGATGCTCGACTACTTCAATCTCTTCACCACCCTCCCCCTGCCCGCGGTGGCCCCGAGCTACGAGGAGGACGCGACCTTCGCTTGGCTGCGCGTCGCGGGCTTCAACCCGCTCACCCTGCGCAAGGCCCGCACGCTCGAGGACACGCTCGGGCTGACGGACGCGTCCCTGCGCGCCGTGCTCGGCGAGGCTGACACGGTCCAGCGCGCGCTCGACGAGGGCCGGCTGTACCTGGCGGACTACAAGGCGCTCTCGCGGGTCATCAACGGCAACTTCCCGGACGGCCCCAAGTACTGCTTCGCGCCGCGCGCCCTGTTCGGCCTGCCCGCGGGCAGCGGTCTCCGCCGGCTGCGTGCCCTGGGCATCCGCTGCGGCCAGGACGCGAGCGCCTACCCGCTCTTCACGCCCGCGGACGGCGAGGCCTGGATGCAGGCCAAGACGGTCGTCTCCGTGGCGGACGTGAACCACCACGAGCTCATCTCGCATCTGGCGCACACGCACCTGCTCGTGGAGCCCTTCGTGATCGCCACCCATCGCAACCTGCCGGATGACCACCCGGTGAGCCTGCTCCTGCGTCCGCACTTCGAGGGCACGCTGGCCATCAACCAGTCCGCGGCGGAGAAGCTCATCGCGCCGGGCGGAAATGTGGACCAGATGCTGGCCGGCACCATCCAGTCCAGCCAGAAGGTCGCGGTGGAGTCGCTGCTGGAGGATTCCTCGTTCGACTTCAACCAGGGCATGCTGCCCCATTCCCTGCGGCAGCGCGGGATGACGGATCCCGACCTGGACTACCCCTACCGCGATGATGCGCGGCTGCTGTGGGGCGCCATCGAGAACTGGGTGCGCGCGTACGTGGGCATCTACTACAGCACGGACTCGGCGGTGACCGACGACGCCGCGCTCCAGGCCTGGAGCGCCGAGGCGGCAGCGAAGGACGGCGGCCGGGTGAAGGGCTTCGGTGAGGACGGCATCCCGGGCAAGCTGACCACGGTGGACTACCTCATCCAGGCGCTCACGATGATCATCTTCACCGGCAGCGCGCAGCACGCGGCGGTGAACTTCGCCCAGGCCGGGGTCATGACGTTCGTGCCGATCGCGCCCGGCGCCGCCTACCGTGCCGCGCCCACCACCCGCGCCGAGGCCGCGCGCGACATGCCCCTCGACCAGTACCCGCCGATGGACATGGCCGCCCAGCAGGTGGACATCCTCAGCCTGCTCGGCTCGGTGCACCACACGAAGCTCGGTCACTACCCCCTCCAGTGGTTCAAGGACCGGCACGTGCACAGCCACCTGAAGGTCTTCCAGGCGGACCTGGCACGCATCGGCGCCACCATCGAGCAGCGCAACACGACGCGCCTCTTCCCCTACCCCTACCTGATCCCCTCGGCCATTCCCCAGAGCATCAACATCTGAGCGCGCTGCTCCGCCGCTCGCGCGCGGACGCGTCCTCGACGCGGGCCGCGCCAGCGGCGAGCAGCCCCCCCGAGCGCTTCGCGCGGAACCCGCGGTCCGGTGACCGCGACCCGGGGGGTGACATCATCGGCGGACACGAGCCCGGCGGCCCACCACCGCCGCTCGTGTTTCGCCGGCCCGAGCCAGCAGGTGAAACCGTCGAGGGTCCACGGCTCGACCTCGGCGCCGGCGGCCCCCAGCAGACACGCCGCGATCACGGCTGGAACGGTCTGGACGTGGGGCCGCGCCCTGCATGCTTGACTACCCATAAGCATCAGCTTATGCGTCGCGCATGCAGCGCGTGGCCGTGGCCGAGAACAAGCTCTTCCAGGCGCTGGCGGACCCGAACCGCCGGGCGATTCTCCAGTCACTCGCGCGTGGCGAAGCGGCGGTGAAGGACCTCACGGCGCGATTCGACATCTCGCAGCCCGCGGTCTCCCAGCACCTCGCGGCCTTGAAGGGCGCCGGTCTGGTGAAGGGCCGGCGTGCAGGACGTTGCACCTACTACCGGGTGGATCCGCGCGGGCTGAAGCCGCTCATCGACTGGATCGCGCACTACCGCGCGTTCTGGTCGGAGCACGTCGATCGCCTCGAACAACTGCTGGAGAAGATGGACCCATGACGTCCTCCGACAAGAGCACCGCGCTGAGCCGTTCGAACCCCGCGGACAGCCATGACCTGATCCGCGTCCAGGGCGCCCGCGAGAACAACCTGAAGGACGTCAGCGTCGAGCTGCCCAAGCGGCGGCTGACCGTGTTCACCGGCGTCTCCGGCTCCGGCAAGTCGTCGCTCGTCTTCGGCACCATCGCCGCGGAGTCGCAGCGGCTGATCAACGAGACCTACAGCGCGTTCGTGCAGGGCTTCATGCCCACGCTGGGCCGCCCCGAGGTCGATGTCCTGGAGGGCCTGACCACCGCCATCATCGTCGACCAGGAGCGCATGGGCGCCAACTCCCGCTCGACCGTCGGCACCGCGACCGACGCCAACGCGATGCTGCGCGTGCTGTTCAGCCGCCTGGGCAAGCCCTACATCGGGTCGTCCAACGCCTTCTCCTTCAACGTCCCGTCCGTCCGCGCCACCGGTGAGATGACCGTCGAGAAGGGCGAGGGCAAGACCGAGAAGCGCGTCTTCAACGTCACCGGCGGCATGTGCCCCAGGTGCGAGGGCATGGGCACGGTCAGCGACATCGACCTGACCCAGCTGTACGACGCCAACAAGTCGCTCAACGAGGGCGCGATCACCATCCCCGGCTACACCGCGGACGGCTGGCTCGTGCGCATCTTCGGGGCCTCGGGCTTCCTCGACCCGGACAAGCCGATCCGCAAGTACACCAAGCAGGAGCTGCACGACTTCCTCTACAAGGAACCGACCAAGGTGAAGGTCGAGAAGATGAACCTCACCTACGAGGGGCTCATCCCGCGGATCCAGAAGTCGTTCCTGACCAAGGACGTGGAGGCGATGCAGCCCCACATCCGGGCGTTCGTGGAGCGCGCGGTCACGTTCACCTCCTGCCCCGAATGCAAGGGCACCCGGCTCAGCGAGGCCGCCCGGTCCTCCAAGATCAAGGGCATCAACATCGCGGACGCCTGCGCGATGCAGATCAGCGACCTGGCCGAGTGGGTGCGCGGCCTGGACGCGCCGGCCGTCGCCCCGCTGCTGAAGTCGCTGCGACACACGCTCGACTCGTTCGTGGAGATCGGCCTGGGCTACCTCAGCCTCGACCGGCCCACCGGCACGCTGTCGGGCGGTGAGGCACAGCGCACCAAGATGATCCGCCACCTCGGGTCGTCGCTCACCGACGTGACCTATGTCTTCGACGAGCCGACCGTCGGCCTGCACCCGCACGACATCCAGCGGATGAACGACCTGCTGCTCCGGCTGCGAGACAAGGGCAACACCGTGCTCGTGGTCGAGCACAAGCCGGAGATGATCGCCATCGCCGACCACGTCGTCGACCTGGGCCCTGGCGCTGGCACCGCCGGTGGGGAGGTGGTCTTCGAAGGAACCGTCGAGGCCCTGCGCGCCAGTGACACGCTCACCGGGCGTCACCTGAGCGACCGGGCCACCCTGAAGCCATCCGTGCGCAAGCCCTCCGGCGTCTTGAAGGTGCGCGGCGCCAGCACACACAACCTGAAGAACGTCGACGTCGACATCCCGCTCGGCGTGCTGGTGGTGGTGACGGGCGTGGCCGGATCGGGCAAGAGCTCGCTGATCCACGGCTCGGTGGGGAGCCGGGAGGGCGTGGTGTCCATCGACCAGACGCCGATCCGCGGCTCGCGGCGGAGCAACCCGGCGACGTACACCGACCTGCTGGAGCCGATCCGCAAGGCGTTCGCGAAGGCCAACGGCGTGAAGCCCGCCCTGTTCAGCGCCAACTCCGAGGGCGCCTGTCCGACCTGCAACGGCGCCGGTGTCATCTACACCGACCTGGCGATGATGGCCGGCGTCACCACGGTCTGCGAGGACTGCGAGGGACGCCGGTTCCAGGCGTCGGTGCTGGAGTACAAGCTCGGTGGACTCAACATCGCGCAGGTGCTCGACCTGCCCGTGAAGGACGCGGTCGGCTTCTTTGGCGCGGGCAAGGCGCAGACGCCCGCGGCGTCCGCCATCCTCCAGCGCATGGCCGACGTGGGGCTCGGCTACCTGCGGCTGGGCCAGCCCCTCACCACGCTGTCGGGTGGCGAGCGACAGCGCCTCAAGCTCGCGACGCACATGGGGACGGACGGCGGCGTCTACGTGCTCGACGAGCCGACCACCGGCCTGCACCTGGCGGACCTCGAGCAGCTGCTCGGGCTGATGGATCGGCTGGTCGACTCCGGGAAGTCCGTCATCGTCATCGAGCACCACCAGGCGGTGATGGCGCACGCGGATTGGATCATCGACCTGGGGCCGGGCGCGGGCCATGACGGCGGACGGATCGTGTTCGAAGGCACGCCGTCCGACCTGGTGGCGGCGAAGTCGACGCTGACTGGCAAGCACCTGGCGGCCTTCGTCGGTGGTCCGTCGAAGGCTGCCTCGGAGAAGGCGTCCGAGCCGAGTCGGGCGCGGTCCCAGAAGAAGGCGCGCTGAGCCGGAGGCCCGGACAGTGTCGGGAGGCGGCCCCGCGCCGGCCCCGGTATCTGTAGACTCTTCCAAGAGCCACCTCTCGCAATGACACGCATGCAGCTCATCTCCGCGCTGGAACGGGTCGTCCGCATGAACGCATGAAGAACGACCCCACGGAGGTGCTTCACCTCACCCTGGATGAACAGAGCCGAAGCGTGCGAAGCACGGCCCCGGTGAGGTGTGGCCTGTGCGGCGCGCTCGCCCCCGCACGGTCGCTCTCCTCGGGCCTGCTGGAGGGAGACCTGGGCTGGGATTGCCCCTGCGGTGCGCGAGGCGTCCACGTGGTGATGATGGACCTGGACGAGGTGTATGAGGACGTCCTGGAGTCCTGGGGACTCGAGCCTCGCGCTCCGGACCTGTCCCCGCCCGAGCCCGTGGGGGAGTCAGGCCTGCTGTTCGCGGCCTGGGTGGACGGGCCCGGCCTGCGCACGCAGCTGTTCAACGAGGCGCGGCGCCAGGGCGCCCAGGTCGCCGCCACCCAGGTGCTGGCGCGGATCACCACGCCCCAGGAGACCTTCCCGGACTGGCCCTGGGACATCCTCTGGGCTCGGCACGCCTCCCCCCGGTGAAGCGGCGTGGCCTCCGGTTCATCCGATGCCTCCCCTCCGGCCTGAATGACCGGGCGGCCGTGCCCGCCGACCGCCGCTCCGTGCACGGCTGAAGCAGCCGGCGCATGACGGCCGTCCCCCCGCCCGTCCCTCCCATCCGGGCCATGCCTCCCCTACCTTCCGCAGGGGGTGCATGATGAAGCGAGGCCATTGGAGACGATGCTGGGGGCTGGCGGCCGGGCTGCTCGGGCTTCCAGCGGTGGGACAGCTGGAAGAACCACCCCAGGGCGCGCCGCAATACTCCTGCTTCCAGGCGGCGCGCGAGGGCAGCGGAGTGAGCGAGAGCGTCGCGGCCCAGCTCTGCCAGGGTGCCCGCTCCGACACCCCCGCGCGGTGCTTCCTGCGGGTCCAGGAGAGCGGCTTCCTCGCGGACCCCCAGGCGCTCCAGCTCTGTCAGTACGCCACGCCCTCGGATGATCCCGCGTCCTGCTACCTCAAGGCGCGGAGGTCTTCGTTCCTGGACGAGACACAGCTCCTGCAGCTCTGCCGCCCACCCATCGCGGAGATGCTGAAGCTGTGTCCCTATGGGCCTTGAGACGCTCGCCCGGACGGCTCACCGGGCGCGGAGGAACGCCTTGACGCTCGGGGCCTGGACCTTCTGGGACTCGATGCACAGGCGGATGGACTCCAGCGCCCGGGCGAGCGAGCGCGGGCCGCCCTCGATGTTGCCCACGCGAGGCGTGAGGAAGGTCTCCACCTGCGCCAGCGCGCTGGCGTCGCAGAGGTTCCCCGTCTCGCCGATCAGCCGGCCCAGATCATCCGAGCGCAGCCGCTGCGTCAGCGCGTCGAAGTGCGCCTGGTAGAACTTCCACGCCAGCGCCTGCGACTCCGGTGACATCAGCGCCAGCCGGAGGAGGATCAGCGTGTCCCGCACGTCGAAGTCCGGCGAGACCACCAGCCCCAGCGCCCGCCCCAGCAGGTCCGGGTTCTGGAAGTACACCAGCGAGGTCAGCAGCCGGGTGCGCTCGGTGCGGTCCTGCTCCTTCTTCGCGGCCTCCAGCAGCGCGTCGAAGAGCGCCGCATCGCCGTGCGTCGCCGCCCGGGGCAGCGCGCTGCTGAACGCCTCCGGATCCACCGACTTCCGGTCCGCCAGCCACGCGCGCACCAGGGGCAGCGCTTCCTTCGCCAGCCGAGGGTCATCTCCCAGCCCGCCGGCCAGCCGGAGGAACAGCGAGCGCGCTTCCTTCACGGAGTCATCCTCGCCCGGCTTCGGCACCCACCCCATCGCCCGCGCTCGGGCGGAGTAGAGCGACGCCACCCAGGCGCGGAAGCGCTGACGCTCCTCCTGCGTGAGCTGATCCACGCGCACCTGGGCGAGCAGCGAGGCGCCCCCCTGCACCACCAGGCGGTTCGTCGACTTCGCGGAAGCGGGCACCGCCTTCAGCGCCTCGCCCAGCGGCAGGTCGCCCCGAGTCACCGCCGCGTCCACGTCTCCCCAGAGCGACACCTGCTCGGCGGGCGTGAAGGCGGCAGCCGGTGTCGCGAGCAGCTTCGTCAACTGCTCGCGGGTGTAGCCCCCGCGGTAGTACCCCATGCCGCCCGCGTTGAGCAGCACCCACGCCGGGCACTGCTTCACGGGCAGCGCCACCTCCGCGGAAGGCCCCTGCAACATCGAGCACACCCGCGACGACTGCGCGCCCGTCCCCACGCGCAGACACACCGGCACCAGCCATTCCCGCCGCGAGTCCGCCTTGGAGCCCACGGGCAGGTAGCGCTCCTGGGACAGCTTCACCGACGGAGCGCCGCCCGCCGGGCACGACAGCTCTGCGGTGATGCGCGGCGCCCCACTGCGCTCGATGAACCCACCAAACGACTTCGCCACCTCCGGTCCAGCGGCCTGGGACAGGTCCGCGAGGAAGTCCTCCATCGTCGCGACCTGCCACGCGTGCTTGCGGACATAGCCGCGGAGGATGTCGCGGAAGCGCTCCGGCCCCAGCCACGCCTCGTACATGGCGATGACGGACGCGCCCTTGCTATACGTCGTCCCGTTGTCGAACGAGCCGACGATGTCGTCGTTGCTCGCCACCGGCTTGCGCACGGGGAGCGCCACCTCCAGCAGATCCGCGGCCAGCGCGGAGCGCCTCGCGGCCAGCGCGTGCTCCTGCTGGAAGTCCCAGGACGGCTCCAGCCGGTCCACCGTCTGCCGGTCCAGCCACGAGGTGAAGGACTCGTTCAGCCAGATGTCGTTCCACCACGAGCAGGTGACGACGTCGCCAAACCAGTAGTGCCCCAGCTCATGGTTGGCGATGGTGGTGTAGGACCTGCGGCGGGCCAGCGTCTCCTCGCCAGGCGGGATGAGCGTGAGCGACTGCCCGAGCGCGACGATGCCCGGGTGCTCCATGGTGCCCCAGTACCGGGGCACCACCGCCACATCCAGCTTCTCGTAGGGGTACGCCTGGTCGAAGAAGTCCTCCAGGCCCTTCACGATGCGCGGGGTGACGCTCGCGGCGAAGCGCGTCTCCGCGCCCCGCCCCTTGGGCACGATGAAGCGCAGCGGCACGTTCGTGCGCCCCACGGCGCCCGCCTCCACCACGTCGAACGGCCCCACCATGAAGGCCACGAGGTAGCTGGGCATGGGCTTGCTCTCCGCGAAGGTGACGCGCTCCAGGCCGTCCGGAAGCGGCTCGCGCGACACGACGGGGTGGTTGGCCAGCGCCACGTGTCCGGCCTTCACGGTGAAGCGCAGGCGCCACGGCACCTTGAACGTCGGCTCGTCGAAGCAAGGGAAGGCGCGGCGCGCGTCGATGGGCTCGAAGAACGTGTAGAGGTAGGACTCGCCGCCCTCCGCCACCCCATAGAGGCCCTGGCTGCGCTCGCGGTCCACCTGGCCGGTGAAGTCCAGCAGGAGCTGGGCCTTCCCCACGGGCAGCTCCTCCGGCAGCAGCAAGCCCAGCCGGCCCTCGGTCGCGGTGACAGGCTTCGCGTCGAACGTGCGGCCCCCCGCCGTGACGCGAGCCCGCGTCACCTCCAGGTCCTGCGCGTGCAGCCACACCTGACGCACCGGCTCACGGACCTCCACGTCGATGGTGACGCTGCCCGGGTAGGTGGCCTCCGTGGGCACGAGCTTCAGGTCCAGCGCGTAGTGCACGGGCCGCACGGTGTCCGGCAGCCGCAGCGCGGGAGGCAGGGCCTCCGGCCAGGAGACGGCAGCGGGCGCGGAGACTGGCGGCGCGGCCTCCGGCGCGTGGGCACAGCGGACGGTCAGCGCCACCAGGACGAGGAGTGGGAGCAGTCGCATGGATCCACCCTAGATCAGCGCCCCCCCGCGGTCTTCACACGCTGGGTGCCGTCAACCCCTACTGTCGCGCCGGGATGCGCCACGCCACCGCCGAGGGGACATGGCCTGGCATTGGCTGACACCGTTGACGGGCGGCCGGTTTCGACCGCCCCGGGCATTGCGGCGCCTCGCGATTGAGCGAGGATGCGGCCCATGTCCAACCTCCAAGGCAAGACCCTCTTCATCACCGGCGCCAGCCGCGACATCGGCAAGGCCATCGCGCTGCGCGCGGCCCGCGACGGCGCCAACATCGTCATCGCCGCCAAGACGACCGACCCGCACCCCAAGCTGCCCGGCACCATCTACTCGGCCGCGAAGGAGATTGAAGAGGCCGGCGGCAAGGCCCTCCCCTGCGTGGTGGACATCCGCGACGAGGCGCAGATCCACGCCGCCGTCGCCAAGGCGGTGGAGACCTTCGGCGGCATCGACATCCTGGTGAACAACGCCAGCGCCATCAGCCTCACCGGCACCCTGGACACGCCGCTCAAGCGCTTCGACCTGATGCACGGCATCAACACGCGCGGCACCTTCGCGTGCTCGCAGGCGTGCATCCCGCACCTCAAGAAGTCCTCCAACCCGCACATCCTCAACAACTCGCCGCCGCTCAACATGGAGCCGCGCTGGTTCGGCCCCCACGTGGCCTACACCATCGCCAAGTACGGCATGAGCCTGTGCGCCCTGGGCATGGCGGAGGAGCTCAAGGACGACGGCATCGCCGTCAACACGCTGTGGCCGCGCACCGTCATCGCCACCGCCGCCGTGCAGAACCTGCTGGGCGGCGAGGACACCCTCAAAGGCAGCCGCAAGCCAGAGATCATGGCGGACGCCGCCTACGCCATCCTCACCAAGCCCAGCCGCTCCTTCACCGGGAACTTCTGCATCGACGAGGACGTGCTGCGCGCCGCGGGCGTCACGAACCTCGACGCGTACCAGTCCGTCCCCGGCGCGGAGCTGCTGCCCGACTTCTTCCTCTAGCGCGTCCGGCCCCATGCCCCCGCGCAAGCTCCAGCGACACCTGGTCTGGCTCGAGTCCTTCACCGCCGCCGTGGAGGCCGGCAGCATCGAGGCCGCCGCGGAGCACCTGGGCGTGGCCCGCTCCGTCGTGAGCGAGCACATCCGCGCCCTGGAGGAGGCGCTCGCGGACGGCGCCGCCCTGCTGGAGCGGGGGCCGGGCCGGCGCCTGCAACTGTCCGCGCGCGGGGAGCGCCTCTACGCGGGCACCCAGACGCCGCTGCACCAGCTGGACATGAAGCGGCTGATGGACCTGGCGCGCGTGGAGCCCACCCTGCGCCTGGGCCTCAACCCCACGCTGTCCATGTCGCTGCTGGGCGGCATCGCGCAGGACGCCGCCGCCACGGACCTCAAGCTGGTGGTGGGCTTCGGTGGCTCGCACGAGCTCATGCGGCAGGTGCAGACGCGGCAGCAGGACCTGGTGCTCGACTTCACGCCCCTGCCCCCGCACGAGGGCGTGGACACCGAGTCCCTCTTGCGCATGTCCTTCGTGGTGCTCGCGGGGCCGGAGTCCGCGCTCGCCCGCGCGCACCCGTCCCGCCGCGCCCTGGACGTGAAGGACCTCGAGGGCCAGCGCTTCGTGGACTGGCTGCGGGACGACCCCTACGGCGGCGCCAACAGCGCCCGCTTCGCCGCGCACGGCGTCTCCGTCACCGAGGTCGGCCGCGTGGAGAGCTTCCTCCACCTCTACGAGCTGCTGCGCGCCTACCGGGCCTGCGCCATCGCGCCGGACGTGCGCCCCCCCCCGCCCATCCCCGCGGATCTCCGCGT
>JAFADT010000705.1 GCA_023424585.1 Pseudomonadota bacterium | reverse complement strand
GCCCGCCCTCCCGCTGGGCCCGCCCACCCTGCCCTCGGAAGGCGAGGCCCTGCACGTGGTCCAGGCCCACGCGGACCGCCCGCCGGAGACGCGCACGCTGGAGGTCCGCGCGGTGCAGGTGCTGGGGGAGTGGCTCACCCTGCTGGAGCTGACGCGCACGCTGCCCGAGGATGCCTCGGGCTCACCGGTGGTGGACGCGCGGGGACAGGTGGTGGGGCTGGCCACGGCGGCGCTCGCCAACGGCCGCGCGCTGGGGCTGGTCATCCCGGTGCGCTACCTCGCGCCGCTCCTCAAGACGCCCGGCCCTCCCCAGCCGCTGTCCGCGCTGGACACGCCCCGGCAGCGCGCTCCCCGCGTGCGCCAGGTGCCCCAGCATCCCCTGGGCCTGCTGGACGGCTGCGCGACGCCGGCC
Source organism: Pseudomonadota bacterium (assembly GCA_023424585.1). Lineage (GTDB taxonomy): Bacteria > Myxococcota > Myxococcia > Myxococcales > Myxococcaceae > Corallococcus. The sequence continues at coordinate 5,644 of JAFADT010000705.1, read as the reverse complement.
GTGGAGTCCGTGGCCGCGCTCCTGGGGCAGGCCATCAACGTGGGCGCCCCCGCCTACAACCGGGGCGACGTGGAGGGGTGCTACCGGCTCTACATGCACACCGCCGAGCAGCTCATCGACGAGCGCGACGACTGCCCCGGCGTCCAGCGCGCCCTGCGCGACGGGCTCCTGCGCTGCGAGGGCATGAAGGACGCGGAGGACCGCGCCTGGGCCCTGCGCGACACGTTCGACGGGTTGATGGACGTCATCGGCCGGTGGCGCCAGTCGCGTCCGGCCTCGCCCACCCCCGCCAGCAAGCGCCCCCCGCCGAAGACGTACCTCAACTAGCGGCGGGAGGACGCGCCGGCCATCAGGCGTCGTCCCAGCGGATCCGCAGCGAATAGGTGCGCTCGCCGCGCTCCAGCACGTCCACGCGCGACAGCACCCGCGTGCGGCGCAGCACCTGCTCCACCACGCCCGCCACGAAGTCCGGCAGCGGATCCGCGTCCACCACGCGCGCCCGCCACTCGCGCGCCCGCACCGGCTCCAGCAGCAGCTTCATGTCCTCGCGGCCCGCGCGCAGGTACGTGGGCAGGCGCGCCAGGCACCGCTCCGCGCCCAGCAGCGGCGCCGCCGCCGCGAAGATGCGCCCCACCAGCGTCTGCGCGAAGCCCTCCACGTAGTGCGTGCCCAGCACGCGGTTGGCGTCCTCGCTGGGGAGGCCCGGGCACGCATACCGCCGCGCCACCGCCAGCGAAGCGCGCCACACCTCCAGCGGAAGCCGCTCCTCCACCGTGTCCGGGTCGTAGCCCACGTCGCGCAGCGCCTGCGCGAACGGGCCCGACGGCCTCAGCGCGTACTCGAACAGGCCCTCGAAGCTCCGGCGCGGCACCCGCACCGGCAAGAGCGGAAGGACAGGCGTCTCCCGCCTCTCCGGATGAATCCATGACTCCATGTTTCAACCCCCCCAGGGTCCAGCCCCCCCGCACCGGCCTGGCAGGGAAACCGCGTTGCACTGTATCAGCCTCCGCGCGCCCGGCCCGCCCGCCCGGCTGCCGCCCGGAGGTGTTTTTTCCAAGTATTTCTTCCGAAATTCCCCGCCCCTCAGGCGCTGATCCATGACGTCCTGCGTCGGGGATTTCAGGAATTCGGGTCACTCAGGACCCCTACTGAAAGTAAAGATTCGGTGTCAACCATTGAATTCACAGGAAGTCCACCATCGGTATCCACTGAATTCTGGGATGGCGCGTTATCTTCTTCACCCCACCAGAAACTCTGGGTGTTCGTCGTGCGAGAATTGTTCATCCCCCTTGCAGTGTGAGTGATCAATGACCATTCGCCGCACCGAAGGTTCGACGCCCGTTGCTCTCCGCCCCACCACCGACACCTCCGCGCCGGCGAAGGCCAAGAATGTCCTGCGCGTGAAGGACGGCTTCGAGTCCGTCTCCCGCACGGGCGCCGCCGCTGGCGCCCAGCCCACGGCCGCCGCCGCCGCAACGACGCAGGCCGCGCAGGCCGCTCCCGCGCAGGCCACGTCCGCTCAGACGGGCCGCCTCCCGCTGGACAGCAAGGAGGCGCAGCAGGCCATCCAGACGTCCCTGAAGCACCTCACCCCGCCGCTGACCGCGTCGAACCTGCTGGCCGCGAACAAGGCCGGCCCGACGCTGGCCCCCAAGAGCGTGGAGGTCGACGAGCTGGGCATGACCCACGTGCGTCTGGACCGCGTGCACGAGGGCGTGAAGGTCTTCGGTGAGCAGCTGATCAGCCACCTGGGCGCGGACGGCAAGGTGTCCAGCGTCACCGGTGAGCAGAACCCCATCCCCGCGGGCCTGGGTTCGCAGAAGCCGAAGCTGGCCCCGCAGCAGGCCATCGACATCGCGAAGAAGGAGCTGGGCGGCAAGGCCGACAAGCAGCCCTCTTCCGAGCGCGTCATCTACCAGGACGCGGAAGGCAAGTACCACTCCGCCTACCAGGTGGAGATCCAGCAGATCGCCGGGCAGGAGAAGCCCAAGAAGCAGAACTACATCATCGACGCCAACACGGGGAAGGTGCTGGAGAGCTTCAACAAGATCGGCGGCTGGACGAAGAACGCGCCCGCGGCGCTGCAGGTCAACGGCACGGCCAGCCCCAACGTCGCCATCCCGGACAAGGGCCAGGTCCAGTCGAAGATCAGCATCCCGGACAACGTGACGGTGGACCAGCTGTCCGTCGACCTGAACATCAAGCACACCTGGAGCGGCGACCTGAAGGTCTCCGTCACCAGCCCCTCCGGCAAGACCGCCGTGCTGCAGGACCGCAAGGGCGGCTCCGCGGATGACATCACCGGCTCCTTCGACCTGTCCGAGGCCTTCAAGGGCGAGAGCGCCAAGGGCGACTGGACCATCACCGTCGAGGACAAGGCCGCGCGTGACACGGGCACCCTCAACAACTGGAGCCTGAACATCTCCGCGAAGGAGACCACGCCTCCGCCGACGGATCCGTCGGACACTCCCACGGGCACCGCGGACGACCTGTCCATGTACAGCGGCCACGTGGACCTGAAGACCACGAAGAACGCGGACGGCACGTACTCGCTGGAGGACACGACGCGCGGCAAGGGCATCGTGACCTACGACGCGAACAACAAGTCCACGGCGTCCGGCCAGACGAAGATCAACGACAACAACGACAAGTGGGGCGAGGCCACCGACCCGGAGCGCGCCAAGGCCGGCATCGACGCGCACTACGGCTCGGCCATGACCTACGACTTCTACAAGGAGATCCTGGGCCGGGACTCCATCGACGGCGCGGGCGAGAAGCTCGTCAACTACGTGCACGTGAAGAACAACTACGTGAACGCGTACTGGGACGGCGAGAAGATGAGCTACGGCGACGGCGACGGTAAGACGTCCGGCCCTCTCACCACGCTGGACATCGCGGGCCACGAGATCACCCACGGCCTCACCGAGCGCACCGCGGGCCTCATCTACAGCGGCGAGTCCGGCGGCCTGAACGAGTCCTTCTCCGACATCATGGGCACGGGCGTGGAGTGGTACGCCGCGCAGAAGAACCCCGAGGCCAAGTGGAACTGGACCGTGGGCGAGGCCGCGTGGACCCCGAACAACGGCGACCCGGATGACGGCCTGCGCTACATGAACGACCCGACCAAGGACGGCTACTCGGTCGACAACTACAAGAACTACCCGAAGCAGACGGAGGTGCACGGGTCCAGCGGCATCTCCAACAACGCCTTCTACCTGCTGGTGGAGGGCGGCAAGAACCGCACCTCCGGCCTGGAAGTGAAGGGCGGCATCGGCATGGAGGACGGCCTGAAGATCTTCGGCCGCGCCCTCACGACGTACATGACGCCGAAGACGAACTTCGCGCAGGCCCGCGAGGCCACCATCAAGGCCGCCACCGACCTGTACGGCGCGGACTCCAACCAGGTGCAGAAGGTGAAGGACGCCTGGACCGCGGTGGGCGTGAACTAGTCGTCCGCTGAAGGGCTCCTGAAACATCCGAGGCGGGTCCGGTCTCTCCACCGGGCCCGCCTCTTCCTTTTCGCCGTCAGGCGCCGCGCCTCAGGCGAAGAAGCGCGTCAGCACCGCCACCATGCGGGCCACGTCGGACGCGGCGGCCAGCTCGCGGATGGAGTGCATGGACAGCATGGGGTTGCCCACGTCCACCGTGCGGATGCCCAGCTGCCCCGCGGTGATGGGGCCAATGGTGCTGCCGCAGCCCAGGTCCGTGCGCGTGACGAAGTGTTGCGGCGTGACGCCCGCCTCCTTGCACAGCGCCGCGAAGTGCGCCCACGACTCGCCGTCCGTCGCGTAGGACTGGTTGACGTTGGTCTTGATGACCGGGCCGCCGCCCAGCTGCGGCTGGTGCCTGGGCTCGTGCATGGACGAGTAGTTGGGGTGCACCGCGTGCGCCATGTCCGCGCTCACCAGGAACGAGCGGCGGATGGCGCGGTGGAACGCGTCCGCGCGCCCATCCGAGTGCGCCTGGACGATGCGCTCCAGGAGGTCCTTGAGGAACGGCGACGCGGCGCCCTGCGCGCTCCGGCTGCCGCACTCCTCGTGATCGTAGAGCACCACGCCCACCGTGGCCTCGCGCGGGCCGGTGTCCGAGAGCAGCGCGGTGAGCCCGGTGTGGCAGCTGGCCAGGTTGTCCAGGCGGGGCGCGTGGAGGAACTCCCCGTGCAGGCCGGAGCGCGTGGACGGCTGCAGGTCATAGAGGCACAGGTCGTAGCCCAGGAGGTCGTCCGCGGCGGCCTTCACGCCCGCGCGGCCCAGCTCCTCCACGAGCAGCGCGCGCAGCTCCGCCGGGCCCGCGCTCTCCAGACCCAGCACCGGCACCATGTGCTCCTGGGGGTTGAGCTTCAGGCCCTCCGCGTTGACGGCGCGGTTCAGGTGGATGGCCAGGTTGGGCACGCGCAGCAGCGGCCGGCGGAAGTCCACCAGGTGGTGCCGGGGACGGCCGTCGTGCAGCGTCACCACGCGGCCCGCGAGCGACAGGTCCCGGTCCGTCCACGTGTGCAGGAGCACCCCGCCGTAGATCTCCACGCCCAGCTGCTGGTAGCCGTGGCGGTTGACGGGCGCGTTCGGCTTGAGGCGCAGGTTGGGCGAGTCCGTGTGCGCGCCCACCAGCCGGAAGCCGGTGGTGTCCACGGGCTTCGTGCCCAGTTGGAAGGCCGCGAGGCTCGTGTCGCCGCGGATGACGAACACCTTGTCCCCGGCCTTGAGGGACCAGGACTCGCGCTCGTCCAGCTCGCGGAAGCCGCGGGCGGTGAGGCGGCGCGCCGTCTCGCGCACGGCGTGGTACGGCGTGGGCGACGCGTCGATGTACTGGAGGAGGTCGTTGGCCTGCGTGTCGATGTCGGTCGGGCTCATGGGCCCGGCACGCTAACGCCGTCCGGCCCCGGTGCCACGTCCGACTGTCACCGCCCGGACAGGCGGCGGGGCGCCCGCAGGCAGGACGGTGGAGGAGGGGCGCGTCCCGGGCCCCGCGTCCAGGAAGGTCCCCAACAGCACCCAGCGGCGCGCCGCGTCCTCCCGGCCCGGCTTCGCGGCCAGCGGCGTCGTGTAGTGCCAGAAGGGCAGCCGGTACACGGTGACGCCGCCCACGGTGCTGACCTTCGTCAGCTCGGAGAGGTGCCCGTCCTTGGCGTACACGAGGTACTGGTGGTCCACGGCCGGCAGCGTGAGGCTCACGTGCATGTCCACGTAGCCGTCGCGCGCGTCCGCCTCCTCCGGGTGGTGATCGTTGTGCGGGCCGGTGTAATCCCCCGGGCCGTAGCAGAGCACCTGGATGCCCCAGCCCCGCTTGAGCGGCCGGCCGCTCACCGTCGCCGCGAAGGCCGCGAACGTGTCCGAGCGCAGGAGCGCCGTCAGCCCCACGCCCTCCGCCGCGCGCCACGAGCGCGAGCGCCGGCTCTCCAGGAGCGCGGTGCGCACGCGCACCGTCTTGGGCAGCGCCTCCGTGTAGTTCTCCACCATGCCGGAGATGGAGTCCTCCGGGATGGGGTCCTCCATGGTGACGAGCGTGTCACGCAGCGCGGCGTCCAGGAGTTCGCGGGCCGCGGCGGCCTTCTTCACGTCGATGACGCCCTGCAGCGCGATGAAGGGCCGCGTGGGGTCCAGCAGCGCGCCGCGCGTCTCGGCGTCTCGGCCTTCGAGAATGCGGC
>JAFADT010000678.1 GCA_023424585.1 Pseudomonadota bacterium | reverse complement strand
CGCTCATGGCCCGGGGCGCGAAGTACAGCGGCACCGACGCCAGGGCGAACAGGGCGGCCCCGCCGGACGCCGCCAGCGTGGAGGCCCCGGCCGCGCGGGCGAGCCGCCACGTGGCCCACGCCGTGGCCGTGCCCACCAGCGCGAAGAAGCCCTTCACCCACGCCAGGTAGCCCGCCGGGTCCGTCAGCCCCACGAGCCGGCCCAGCCCCAGCACCCCCGCCACCAGCCCTGGCAGCGCCCAGTTCCGGGCGCCCTCGACGAACTCCCAGGCCACGAGGCCGTAGCCGTAGACCAGGCGGTGGGCCGGCTCCAGGCTCTGGTAGACCTCGTCCGGCCAGTAGATGCCGTCGTCGCTCAGCGCCCGGTGCAGGCGGAAGGCCGCGCCCAGGACGAGCGAGGCCCCCAGGAGGAGGAGGCCCAGCCGGCGCTCGAAGGGGGCTTCGGTGCCAGCCCCGGGGGGCGCGTCCGTGGGAGCTCCGACCCGCGCTCCGGCCCGGGGCTCGGCGGCGGCTGTAGGGGAGGCGGGGGGAGCGGCGGACACGGTGCGGTTCACCTCCGGAGGCCGGTGGGTGATATCCACGTCCCGACGATGAAATCCATTCGCATCTCCCAGTTCCTCGAGGACCACGGGCACGACCTGCTGCTGACCCTGATTGCGGGCTCCCAGGGGCTGACGCGCACGGTGGACTCCTCGCGCATCCAGAAGCCGGGCCTGGCGCTGGCGGGCTTCACGGAGCACCTGCATCCCCGCCGCGTCCAGGTCTTCGGCAACACGGAGATCTCCTACCTGGCCACGCTGGCGGAGGACGCGCAGCGCTCGTCCCTGGCCAAGCTCTTCAGCGAGGAGGACCTGGCGTGCGTGGTGGTCACCAAGGCGCTGGACGTGCCGCGCGCGCTGGTGGACGCCTGCGAGGCGGCGGGCCTGGCGCTGATGAAGACGCCGCTGCTCTCCAGCGAGTTCATCCAGCGGGTGCAGAACTTCCTGGAGGACGCGCTCACGGAGTCCAGCAGCCTGCACGGCGTGCTGATGGACGTCTTCGGCGTGGGCATCCTGCTGTTGGGCAAGAGCGGCATCGGCAAGAGCGAGATCGCCCTGGACCTGGTGATGCGGGGCCAGCGGCTGGTGGCGGACGACATCGTGGACGTCACCCGGCGCAAGGGGGCCGTCTACGGCGCGGGCAATCCGGTCATCAAGCACCACATGGAGATTCGCGGACTGGGCATCATCAACATCAAGGACCTCTTCGGAGTGTCCGCCGTCCGGGAACAGAAGAAGATTGAGCTTGTGATTGAGTTGCAGGAATGGGATCCGCACCAGGAGTACGACCGCCTGGGCGTGGAGGACAAGCACCTGCAGATTGTCGGCGTGGACATCCCCCTGTCCGTCGTCCCAGTGCGTCCTGGACGCAACATGGCCACCATCGTGGAGGTGGCCGCTCGCAACCAGCTGTTGAAGCTTCAGGGCCACCACTCGGCGCGAGAGTTCGCCGAGCGACTCAATCGAGCCATCGCCCAGGGGGCGATGCGCCGCACCTTGGGAGAAGAGGTCGAGTGACCGCCCCCGCGAAGCAGATCATCGTCATCACCGGCATGTCAGGTTCCGGAAAGTCCACCGCCATCCGGGCGCTGGAGGACGCCGGCTTCTTCTGCATCGACAACCTGCCGGTGCTCCTCCTGCCCAAGCTGACGGAGCTGGCGGGGGGCGGCAACATCGAGCGCATGGCGCTGGTGGTGGACGCGCGCGAGGGCGTCTTCCTCAAGGACGCGCCCCGGGTGCTCGACGAGGTGCGCCGCGCGGGCCACCAGGTGGACGTGCTCTTCCTGGACGCCAGCGACGACAGCCTGATGCGCCGCTTCAGCGAGACGCGCCGCCGCCACCCGCTGGCCCCGGACGGCACGGTGGCGGAGGGCATCCACGCGGAGCGCGAGGCGCTGAGGGACCTGCGGGAGCTGGCGGATCAGGTCATCGACTCGTCGGCGCTCAACGTGCACGACCTGAAGCGCATGGTGCAGGGGCGCTTCAGCCCGGAGCCCACGACGGGGCCCAGCCTGTCCATCATGTCCTTCGGCTACCGGTACGGCGTGCCGCCGCAGGCGGACCTGGTGTTCGACGTGCGCTTCCTGCCGAACCCGTACTTCGTGCCGGAGCTCAAGGGGCTCACGGGCAAGAACCCGAAGGTGTCCGGGTACGTGCTGGAGCGCGAGGAGACGCAGGCGTTCCTGGACAAGGTCGTGGACCTCTGCCGCTTCCTGTTCCCGCGCTACCAGAAGGAGGGCAAGGCGTACCTCACGGTGGCGCTGGGGTGCACGGGCGGCAAGCACCGCTCGGTGGCGCTGGCGGCGGAGATGGTGCGCCGGCTGTCCGCGGACTACGGCCGCGTGCAGCTGTGGGACCGCGACATCGAGAAGGAGTAGCGCGGCCTCCGGAGCCCGGTCAGTGCCGGGTCTCCGTGACGGGCGTGAAGCGCGCGCCGGTGACGCCCTCCTTCTCCAGGGCTTCCTTCACGACCTCGGAGACGACGAGGGTGACGGGCCAGCCCCAGGGGCGGAACACGCGGGCGCGGCCCACCTGGGCCGGGTCGATGCGCAGGCCCCGGACGGAGCGGTACTGGCCCACGCGCGCGGGGAGGCCGTCGCCGGGGCCGTAGCGGTGGACCTCCAGGCAGGCGGCCTCGTCCACGCAGCGGATGAGGCGCGTGGCGACGAGGAGGAAGTACGGCTCCGGCTGGCCCTCGATGTCCACGGGGATGAGCTGCACGTCCTCGGGGGCCAGGCGCGCGAACACGGCGGCGACGCGCGGGTGCACCACGGGGGTGAGGCCGGCGCCGGCGAGGCTGAAGTCCAGCGGGGTGAGCTTCAGCTCATTGGGGATGTGGAGCGGGCCGGGGGGATCCACGGGGCGCCCGGCGGTGAACATCCACACGTCGCCCACCTCCTTGTCCTCCAGGTCCAGCGGGTCGCCGGGCTCCCAGCGGCCGGGGGCGCGGAAGTCGTCGTGCAGGTCGTAGAAGCGGGTGGCCGTGGCGGCGCTGGTGCGGCGGGACTTGCGGCTGCTGGTGTGCGGAGCGGTGCCATGCGCGACGATGCGCGCGGCCGGGCGGCGGGGGCGGCTGGTGCGGACGGGAGGCGAGGCCTCCTCCGCGACCGACGCGCGCGAGCGCCGGGGCGCGGCGGCGGTGGGTTCGGTACCGCAGGGCAGGCTCTGCCGGTCCGGGGGGCTGCTCTTGGCGGGCCGGAGCCACAGCCGTCGCAGCGCGTTGGTGAGACGCCTGAACATCAAGCGATGTTACCCAAGCGCCTGCTGGAGGGGAGCCCCTCCTGTGAGCTTCCTCGCCCGTCCTCAAGGCAGGCCGGCAGCCATCGGCGTTTCGGGCCGGGTCATTCCTGGCCCGGACGCGCTGGTGGCCCTGCTTCCGGCGTGGCTGGGCCGTGAGGGGGCATGCCATGGTCCGCGCCCATGACGACCCCGAGCCCGAAGTCCGAAGCCCCCGCCACGCCCGAAGCCGTGTTCGCCGGCCTGCTCCAGAAGCTGGGGGAGGCGGGCAGGGCCCCGGCTGGAACGCCCGCCACGCCAAAGACGCCCGAGGCGTTGGCGGCGGCCCTCTTCGACGTCGCGGGGAGCACGGGCGCGGCGATGTTCTCCGTCTGGGCGGCGGACGACACGGACAGCGCCGCAGACGAAGACGGGGAGGGTGGGGACGGAGGGGCGGGGGAGCGGATCATCGACGCGGGCATCACGCTGTTCTTCATCGCGAGGGACACGCCGGGCACGGTGGGCCTGCTGGGCGCGGAGCGGATCCCGGTGCGTCAGCCCATGGCGTACGCGCTGTACCGCCCGCTGGGCAAGGCGCTGACGGCGTACGCGAAGCGGGGCGCGGATCCGGTGATGCCGGACCGCGGCAGTGTGTCCTTCCCGGCGGGAGCAGCGGATCCGGACATCGAGTTCCGCGTGTCCTTCCGCGAGGACGCCCTGGGCACCTGGACCACGGTGGTGGCGAGGGACCGGGAGACGCGCCAGGCCTATCCGAGCATTACCAGCCTCCCGCTGTCCGCCGAGGCGGCGGCGTTCCTGAAGGGGCATTTCAACCGTTTGGACAAGTCGCTGTTCAACGGCCAGGTGGTCCTGCTCACGGGAGCCTCCGGCACGGGCCGCAGCACGACCCTGCGAGCCGTGATGGATGCGCTGCCCGACAACGTGCACGCGCTGGCGGCGGTGGAGGAGCCGAAGGGCGGACCGGGAGGCGCCATCGGCGTCGTGAAGGTGGGCGGGGAGCTGAAGCTGGTGCAGGCGCTGCGGTCGTTCCTGCGGCAGGACCCGGACCTCGTCTTCGCGGATGAGGTGCGCACGCTGGAGGACATGCAGATGCTCTGCAACGCCGCGTTCACGGGCCACGCGGCGGCCGCCGTCCTGGAAGCGAAGACGCCTGAAGAGGGCTACGCGTGGCTGACGGAGGCCATGCCGGGCTTGCCCGTCCATGCGCTCATCGTGCACCACACGCGCGACGCGGCGGGCGCACTGGCGATGACGCTCCATCAGACGAAGCCCACGGAGGATGGCAAGACACTGCACATCGTCCCTTGGACGCCGGGAAGCTGATCAGGGCCGGCGGGTCGCCGTCAGTTGCCGCATGTCCTAGCGCAACGGAACGCTGCCGTCCGTATGCCGCAGCGGCTCCACGGCCTGGAGGATCGCGGCCTGAGTGTCGCCTGCGCTGCTGGAGGCAGACGGCCTGCGTCGTACGTCGTGAGCAGTCACTCCCAGTCCTCACCAGGCGACGCGTCCCCCTGCATGGAGCGGGACCGCACCATTGACGTCCGCGATGTCTTCGCTGAAGAGCGCGCGGTCCATCAACGGAGGAGACTTATCAAATGAGCGCCCGGTGGTTCAGCCGTGAACCACCGCGAAGTCACCTCTGCGAGGTGCGCGTGGAAGCCAATCAGGTCTGACTCGGAAGGGAGGGTCCTGGGACTCCTGCCACCTGCGGCGTCCCGCGCGGCGGACCCGGGTCCCGCCTGGAGGGTCCCCTCATTTAGCGAGTTGATCAGCACACGCTTGCTTGGCCGCAGCGTGCGAAGGTGCTGGCACCCGCGCCAAGAGGAGGCCACCATGACGCGCAAGGTGGCCATTGACGAAGAGCAGGTGCGGGC
>JAFADT010000647.1 GCA_023424585.1 Pseudomonadota bacterium | reverse complement strand
TTCCAGCGGCGGTGCAGCCACATCCACTGCTCCGGGTACTTGCGGATGCAGCGCTCGAGCGCGGCGGTGATGCGCGCGGTGTGCTCCGTCACCGGGTCCTCGCACTCGCCGGGCGCGGGCGGGAGGATGGGGCCCTCCACCTCCAGCGTGTAGCGAGCGCCCGGGCCCGGCGGCCGCACGCCCATCACCACGAACACCGGCACGCCCGTGCGCTCGGCGGCCACCGCCATGGCGGGCGTCGTGGATGCGGGCCGGCCGAAGAAGGGCACGAACACGGCGGACTTCGCGGGCAGCGCCTGGTCCAGCAGCATGTACGCGGACTCGCCGCGGTTCACCGCGTCCGTGATCTCCTGGATGGCGCCTTTCGGGTAGATGAGCCCCGCGCCCGCGTTCAGCCGGTTCTCCGCGATGCGCGTGTTCAGCGCGCCCTTGAGCGGACGCACCAGCGCGTTGAGCGGGATGCCCCAGCGGATCAGCATCTGGCCCACCAGCTCCCAGTTGCCGAAGTGCGCCGTCACCAGCAGCGCGCCCTTGCCCGTGGCCACGTGCGCCTTCAGCGCCGCGAACGCCTCCTCGCCCACGATGCCCTGCTGGTCCCAGTCGCGCGTCATCCGGTCCCCGGACGGCAGCGACTCCACCACCACGCGCGCCATGGTGAGGTACGCGCCCCGCGCGATGTCGCGGCGCTCCTGCTCGCTCTTCTCCGGCATCGCCTGCGCCAGGTTGTCCAGCGCCACCTTGCGGCGGATGCCCAGCGTGTAGGCCAGGCCCGCCACGAAGCGCGCGAGCGCGTCCCGCGCCTTCGGGGACATCGCCGTGAGCAGCGCCCAGACGCCGCGCGTCAGGAACGCCACGAGGGGGCCCGGCGGCGAGCCGATGATGCGGCGCAGGTGCTCCGGCGGCCTTCTCTCCTCGGGCGGGGTGTTGGTTTGCGGTGGCAGCGGATGCGGGGCGAGGGGGGCGGACACGGCGGCGCACTCCACCGCGAACAGGACCTGACAGCAAGGCCACGCACCGCTCGCGCGTGGCTACCTTGCCAGGCGGCTCTGGTCCACACTGCGCGGCCATGCCCAACCTGCTCCGTCCGGTGGCCCTGGCCACCGCCACCCTCCTCGCGGCCTGCGGTGCCCGACAGGGCAACGCCCCCGCTCCCGGTGCCGTTGAAGCGCCACCTGTCGTCCAGGCGCCCGCCGCGCCCACGCCGCCCGCGCTGCGGCTGCCGGACGACGTGAGGCCCACGAAGTACGCCGTCGTCCTCAAGATGGACCCCAAGGCGGAGGCCTTCGAGGGCACCGTCGACGTGATGCTGGAGGTGGCCAAGGCCACGGACGTCATCTGGATGCACGGCAAGGGCCTCATCGTGAAGGAGGCCACGCTGGAGCAGGGCGGCGTCACCCGGACGCTCAAGGCCTCCTCCGCCGGAGAGGACTTCCTCGGCCTGACGCTGGACGCGCCGCTGGCGGTGGGCGGCGCGAAGCTGCACCTCGCGTACACGGGCATCGCGTCCGAGCGCGAGACGTCCGGCGCCTTCCGCGTCAACGAGGGCGGCGACTGGTACATCTACACGCAGTTCGAGCCGCTGGGCGCGCGCCGCGCCTTCCCGTCCTTCGACGAGCCCGGCTTCAAGGTGCCGTGGCAGCTCACCTTCCACGTGCCGGAGGGCAACGTGGCCGTCACCAACACGCCGCAGCTCGCGGACGAGAAGGGCGCGGACGGCTGGCACATCTACCGCTTCGCCCCCACGCAGCCCCTGCCCAGCTACCTCATCGCCTTCGGCGTGGGCCCGTTCGACTTCCTGCCCGCGCGCGACGCGGGGCAGAAGCAGGTGAAGACGCGCATCATCACGCCGCGCGGCCGGGCCAGCGAGGGCGCGTGGGCCGCGAAGGTGACGCCCGAAATCCTGGAGCGCCTGGAGGGGTACTTCGGCATCCCGTACGCCTACGAGAAGCTGGACGTGCTCGCGGTGCCGCTGATGGGCGGGGCCATGGAGAACCCGGGCCTGGTGACGTTCAACTCGCAGCTCATCCTGGCGAAGCCGGAGGAGGACGAGGTGTGGCGCCAGCGCGCGTTCGTGAACACGCAGGTGCACGAGCTGGCGCACCAGTGGTTCGGCGACCTGGTCACCATGGCCTGGTGGGACGACCTGTGGCTCAACGAGTCCTTCGCCTCGTGGATGACCCCGCGCATCGTGGAGGCGTACCAGCCCACCTGGGACGCGCCGGTGGAGCGCGTGCAGGACCGCAACGACGCGCTGCGGGTGGACAGCCTGGTGGCCGCGCGCTACATCCGCCAGCCCATCCAGGACTCGGGGGACATCCAGAACGCCTTCGACGGCATCACCTACGGCAAGGGCAGCGCGGTGCTGTCCATGGCGGAGGCGTGGCTGGGCCGCGACGTCTTCCAGAAGGGCATCCAGCGCTACCTGCGCGCGCACGCGGGGAGGAACGCCACCGCGAAGGACTTCCTGGACGCGCTGTCCGCCGAGTCCGGCAAGGACGTGGCCCAGGTGATGAACAGCTTCCTGGACCAGACGGGCGCGCCCTTCATCACCGCCACCCTGCTGTGCGACGGCGGCGCGCCGCGCGTGGCCCTCACCCAGCAGCGCTACGTGCGCCTGGGCTCCAAGGCGCCGGACGCGCAGTCCTGGAAGGTGCCGGTGTGCGTGAAGTATCCGGGCGCGCGCGGGGACGCCACCGCGTGCACGCTGATGACGGAGGCGAAGGCGGAGGTCGCGCTGCCGGAGGCGAAGGCGTGCCCGGCGTGGGTGTTCCCCAACGCGGACGGCGCGGGCTACTACCGCGTGCGCCTGGCTGATGACACGCACGCGAGGCTGATGAAGTCCGGCCTGAAGAAGCTGTCGCGCGCGGAGCGGGTGGTGCTGCTGAGTGACTCGCTGGCGCTGGCGCATGCGGGGCTCATGCCCGCGGCGGACGCGCTGCCGCTGCTCACGGGCGTGGCGGAGGACCCGGACCGGCTGGTGCTGGAGGCGGGCCTGGACCTGCTGGACCTGGTGTCGTCGCGGCTGCTCACCCCGGCGCAGGACGCGGAGCGCGCCCGCTACATCCGCGACACCTTCGGGCCCCGCGCGCGCAAGCTGGGCTTCAAGCCCCGCGCCGGGGAGAGCGAGGACGTGCGCCTCCTGCGCCCGCGCCTGCTGGAGCTCGCCGGCAACGAGGGCAACGACCCGAAGCTCGTCGCGGAGGCGCGCGCGCTGGCGGACCAGTGGCTCAAGGACCACAAGGCGGTGGCGCCGGACGTGGTGGGCGCGGTGCTCTCCATCGCGATGGAGCACGGGGACGCGGCCCTGCACGCGAAGCTGATGAAGGCCCTGGGCGAGGAGCAGAGCCGCCACCAGCGCCAGGAGCTGCTGGGCGGCCTGGTCCACACCCTGGATCCGCGGCTCGTGAAGGCGAACCTGGAGCTGCTGCTCGACCCGAAGCAGGACGTGCGGGAGAACCTGTGGCTCCTGATGGGCGCGTCCCGGGACCCGCGCACCCGCGACACCGCGGTGGAGTTCCTGAAGGCGAACTTCGACACCCTGGTGGGCACCGGCGACAAGCCGGGCCTGATGCCGGAGGGCATGGGCTCGCGGCTGCCGTACATGGCCGCCGGCTACTGCGACGCGGGCAAGCGCCAGGAGGTGGCCGCCTTCTTCGAGCCGCGCGTGGACAAGGTGCCCGGCTCCGAGCGCGTGCTGCGGCAGGTGCTGGAGATCGTCGACCAGTGCATCGCGCTGAAGGCGGCCCAGGGCGCGAGCATCGAGGCCTTCCTGTCCGGCAAGCGGGCGAAGGCGCCGCAGGCGACCCCCGCGCCTCGCTAGGT
>JAFADT010000600.1 GCA_023424585.1 Pseudomonadota bacterium | reverse complement strand
GCCCGCCGCCGCGCCGGGCAGCGCCCTCGTCCCCGCGCCGCCCGCCGCGCTGGCGCGCATGCCGCTCATCGTGGAGCCCAAGGCGCCGCCCAAGCCCACCGCCGTGAAGCGGCCGCAGGACCAGTTCGAGTTCGTGGGCGACCGCAAGAGCTTCTCCCTGCCGCCGCTGGACGTGCTGGAGGCGGACAAGAAGGAGCGCTCCGCGCTGGACAAGGACGCGTTCCTCGTCACGGCGGAGAAGCTGCGCGCGAAGCTGGCGGACTTCGGCATCGTGGGCGAGGTGGTCGAAATCCGCCCCGGCCCCGTCGTCACCATGTACGAGTTCCTGCCCGGGCCCGGCATCAAGGTCAGCAAGATCGCCGCGCTCCAGGACGACCTGGCCATGGCCATGGAGGCCATGCGCGTGCGCATCGTCGCCCCCATCCCCGGCAAGGGCGTGGTGGGCATCGAGGTGCCCAACCGCGACCGTGAGACGGTGTTCCTCAAGGAGATCGCGGAGCAGGACACGTTCCAGAAGAGCAGCAGCAAGCTGTCCATGTGCGTGGGCAAGGACATCGAGGGCATGCCGTACGTGCTCGACCTGGCCAAGGCCCCCCACCTGCTCATCGCGGGCACCACCGGCTCCGGCAAGTCCGTGGCGGTGAACTCCATGATCATGAGCATCCTCCTCAAGGCCACGCCGGAGGAGGTCCGCTTCATCATGGTGGACCCGAAGATGCTGGAGCTCTCCGTCTACGAGGGCATCCCGCACCTGCTGCTCCCCGTCGTCACCGACCCCAAGAAGGCCGCGCTCGCGCTGCGCTGGGCGGTGGAGGAGATGGAGCGCCGCTACCAGATGCTGTCCGAGGCGGGCGTGCGCAACATCGCCGGCTTCAACAAGCTGGTGGAGACGCAGGCGTCCGAGGAGAAGCCCGCCGCCGCGCCCGCCGCGAAGAAGAAGTCCAAGCCCAAGAAGATGCTCGTCGTGGACGTGGAGGGCAGCACCGTCCCCGCGGCCCCCGCCTCCGCCAGCGACGGGCTGGGCGTGGCCATGCCGCGCGAGGACGACGACGAGCTGCGTGAGGCCATCGTCTCCGAGCCCGCCCCCACCCTGGAGGCCGACGGCGAGGAGGACGCGGAGTTCGAGGAGGACGGCGAGGCCGCCGCTCCGGCGGAGGCCGCCTCCACGGAGAAGAAGGAGCTCAAGAAGCTGCCGTACATCGTCGTCATCATCGACGAGCTCGCGGACCTGATGATGGTCGCCAGCCGCGAGGTGGAGACGTACGTGGCGCGCCTCGCGCAGATGGCGCGCGCGGCCGGCATCCACCTGATGGTCGCGACCCAGCGTCCGTCCACGGACGTCGTCACGGGCATCATCAAGGCCAACTTCCCCACGCGCATCAGCTTCATGCTGCGCTCGAAGCCGGACTCGATGACGATCCTGGGCACGGTGGGCGCGGAGGCCCTCCTGGGCATGGGCGACATGCTGATCATGCCGCCCACGAGCGCCCACCTTCAGCGCGTGCACGGCGCCTTCGTCTCCGAGCACGAGATCAAGAAGGCGGTGGACCACCTCAAGGCCCAGGGCAAGCCCGTCTTCGACGAGTCCATCCTCAAGCCGCGCGACGAGGAGGGCGAGGGCGGCGGTGGCGAGGAGGACGAGCTGTCCGACGAGCTCTACGACCAGGCGCTCGCGGCGGTCAGCGAGATGCGCTCCGTCTCCATCTCCATGCTCCAGCGCAAGATGCGCATCGGCTACAACCGGGCGGCGCGCATGATCGAGCGCATGGAGCGCGACGGCGTGGTGGGCCCCGCGGACGGCGCCAAGCCCCGCGAGGTGCTGCTGCGCGGCCTGGGCGAGATGCCCGGCGCCGGGGCGATGTAGCCCGCCGACACCGCTTCGAGGCCCCGGGAACGGCCCTCCGCTCCCGGGCGGTTCTCCCCTCGGGGGCGCCACGGGAGCCGCTTCCGGGCGCCCCCGTTCTTCTTTTTTCCGGACGGCCGAATGATTGTCGCCATCTCCCGCTTCCGCGCGTCCCCCGAGGAGGCGGACGGCTGGGTCCACCGCCTCCAGCAGCGCTCGCGGCGCGTGGACGGGCACGCGGGCTTCCTGGGCCTGGAGGTGCTGCGCTCGTTCGAGCGCTCGCCTGAAATCCTGCTCGTCACCCGCTGGAAGGACCGGGACGCCATGCGGGCCTACTTCCAGTCGGAGGACTTCCAGCGGGCGAAGGCGGCCAGCGCATCCCAGGAGGACGCCACCTTCACGATGTATGAGGTCGTGGCCACCTGAGCAGTTCCCAATCGCCTCGGGGTCGTCTAAGGGCGGTGCACCATGGCTGAACGTCTTGCCCTATTCGCCACCGCCGCGCGCGGCACCGAGGACCTGCTCGCCGAGGAGCTGAAGGAGCTCGGCGCGAAGCGCATCCGCCAGGACCGGGGCGGCGTGCGCTTCATGGCCGCGCTCGACGAGGCGCTCAACGTCTGCCTCTGGTCCCGCATCGCCATGCGCGTCCTCTACCCGCTGGGCGAGTTCGACGCGCCCGGCGCGCAGGGGCTCTACGACGCGGTGGCCAGCGTGCCGTGGGAGGAGCACCTCACGACGAACGTGACGTTCGCGGTGGACGCGAACCTGAAGGACACCCAACACGCGCACTCCGGCTTCGTGGCGCTGAAGGTGAAGGACGCCATCGTGGACCGGCTGCGCGACAAGCTGGGCGCGCGGCCGGACGTGGACACGCGCAACCCGGACGTGTCCGTGGTGGCGCACCTGGTGAAGGACAAGCTGTCCCTCTCCCTGGACCTGTGCGGAGAGCCGCTGCACCGGCGCGGCTACCGCGTGCGCCCCACGCCCGCGCCCCTGAAGGAGAACCTGGCCGCGGCCCTGCTGCGCGCGGCGGGCTACACCGGCACGGAGGCGCTGGTGGACCCCATGTGCGGCTCGGGCACCCTCGTCATCGAGGGCGGCCTCATCGCGCGCAGGCGGGCCCCCGGCATCGGCCGCGGCTTCGCGGTGGAGCGCTGGCCGCACCTGGGACCGCGCGCCAAGGAGCTGCTCGCGGACCTGCGCGCGGACGCGCGGCGCAACGAGCGCAAGGTGGAGGTCCCCATCCTCGGCTTCGACAAGAGCGACGAGGCCCTGGAGGCCGCCGACCGCAACGTGAAGGCGGCGCGGCTGGGCGAGGAGATCAAGCTCGCGGAAGGCGACGCGACGAAGCTCCCTCCCCTGCCGGAAGGCGGCGGGCTCGTCCTCACCAACCCGCCCTACGGAGACCGGCTCGGCTCCGGCGGGCAGAAGGGCATGAAGACCTTCTACTTCAAGCTGGGGGACGCCCTGCGCGCGCTGCCGGGCTGGCGCGTCTGGGTGCTGTCCGGCAACCCCGCCTTCGAGAGCGCCTTCCACGCGCGCCCCATGGCCCGGCGCGACGTGTGGAACGGCCCCATCCCCTGCACGCTGCTGGGCTACCGCGCCCCGCCGCTGCCGCCCGGCTCAAAGCCGGTGCTCGGTGCGCCGGGCGAGCCGCTGGAGGTTGCTCCGGTGCGTCCAGAGCATCAGGACGAATAGCCCCACGGTGAGCAGCACGTACTCGCGCGCGGGCGCGGTGAGGAACGCGGTGGCGATGGCGACCACCGCCGCGGACAGCGAGCCCACGGAGCTCACGCGCCACCGGGCCACCACCAGCCCGTAGATGATGGCCCCGGCGAGCGCCGCCTGGGGCACCAGCACCACCAGCACGCCCAGCGCGGTGGCCACGCCCTTGCCGCCCTTGAGCTTGAGCCACACCGGGTACACGTGCCCCAGCACCGCGGCCAGCCCCACCAGCGCGTGCGCGAGCGCGTCCCCGGGCAGGTAATGCACGGCCAGCCCCACGGGCAAGACGGCCTTGAGCGCGTCCAGCAGCAGCACCACCGCGCCCAGCTTCTTGCCGGCGACGCGCGTGACGTTGGTGGCGCCGATGTTGCCGCTGCCGCTGGCGCGCACGTCCACCCCGCGCAGCCACCGCGTCAGCAGCACGCCGAACGGGACGGAGCCGCAGAGGTAGCCCAGCAGGAGGAAGGCGGAGAGCACGGAAGAGGACAGGGCCCCGCCCTTCAGGACAGCAGGTGCGGGAAACGGGTGTGCACCACGACGTAGGCGTAATTGACCAGCAACACCAGCGGGAACGCGATGCGCACCCACCGCCACTCGCGCTCCTCCAGCTCCACCTCCGGGATGGGCAGCGCGAAGAGGAAGTGCAGCGCCGTCGCCACCGCGGCCAGCGCGAACAGCAGCGCGCACACGGTGCCCAGGGGGTTGGCCTCCCACGCCCCCGGGATGTTGAAGTGCGCGACGCGGTCCGCCACGCGGGTGAGCCCACAGCCCAGGCAGGGCCAGCCCGTGTGCTCGCGCAGCACACAGCCCCAGAACGGGATGATGCGGGCCACCGGCACATAGCGCCCGATGAGCAGCCCGACGAGCCCGACGAGCCCGAACCATTCGAATGTGCCCAACCGGCGGTTGGGAGCGGGGATGGTGACCTTCATGCGCACCTCGCGCCGAGTGTGCGGGACAAGTCGCGAGGATGGAAGGGGTGCCTTGCCGGGCCCGGGAAACCTGGGCTAAGCGAACGGGCATGCACATGCTCCGCACCGCCCTCGTGATGCTGGTCGCCGCGCCCCTCGTGGCCCTCGCGGCGGACAAGACGCCCAACAAGCCCGCCAAGGCCGCGGAAGCGTCGAGCGACTGCCACCACCCCGCCGACGCGAAGACGCCCGAGGCCGCCCAGGCCGCGAGCGCCGGCTGGACGCTCACCCGCGGCGAGCCCCTCAAGGGCGAGCCCACGGTGAAGCTCTCGGAGCTGCTCGCGAAGCCCCAGGCCCACGATGGCAAGGTCGTGCGCGTGGAGGGCCAGGTGCGCAAGGCGTGTGAGAAGAAGGGCTGCTGGCTGGAGCTGGCCCAGGACGCCAAGAGCCCTGGCGTGCGCGTGACGTTCAAGGACTACGGCTTCTTCGTCCCGCTGGACTCCGCGGGCTCGCAGGCGCGCGTGGAGGGCGTGGTGAAGGTCGCGGAGCTGAGCGACGCCCACGCGAGGCACTACGAGGCCGAGGGCGCCATCGTCCCGCGCGGCACCGACGGCAAGCCCCGCGAGGTGCAGCTCGTGGCCTCCGGCGTCGAGCTGCGCCGCTAGCCGCGATGGGAGGCCGCAGCTTCAGCATGCGGGGCGTGCAGGGCGCGGCCGACCGGGCCGTGCAGCACGCCCGCGCGTGGCTCCTGGAGACGGAGCCCGGCTCGCGCGTGCACGACGTGCAGTTGGATCCGCGCTTCCAGCACCGGGGCGTGGACCTGCTCTGGGAGCTGCCCTCCGGAGAGGTGCGCGGCATCGAGGTGAAGGGCGACCGCCAGGCCACCCGCCGCCGCTACTTCTTCGAGCTCATCTCCAACCTGGAGAAGGACACCCCCGGCTGCTTCCTCTACAGCGGCGCGGACCTGATGGTGTACGTGTTCCTCACGCAGGGCGAGCTGCACGCGCTGCCCCTGCCCCGGGTGCGCGAGTGGTTCCTCCCCCGCGCCCGCGAGTACGCCCTCAAGCACGCCTTCACCCAGACGGGCGCCATCCGCTACACCACCGTGGGCGCCGTGGTGCCCGTGCGGGACGTGGCGGAGGGCGTGCCCGGCGTCATCACCGTGAAGCTCAAGCGCCCGGCGCCAGAGAAGCTCGGTGAAAAGCCCGGCACGCCGGACGCCGCGGGCCCGGCGGCATCCATCCCCGGCGAGCCCGGCGTGTCCGAGGCCCCGGAAGGTCGGGGCCCCCGACGCACGGGGACCTGAGGCCCCCGCTTGCGGCCTAACGACGGCGGCGCGGCTGGGGCTGCGCGTGCTGGTGCCGGTGCGCGCGGTGGCCCGGGTGCATCTTGTCGTGCAGGGCCTCCAGCCGCTCCTGCGTGCCCATCAGCTCCAGGAGCGCAGCGCGGTCGTTCTGCTGCTTGAAGACGTGCTCCAGGCGGGGCACCAGGTCCAGCGCCAGGTGGATGTCGTTGGCCTTCTCCGCCTCCGCCAGCAGGCCGCGGCCCTCGACGTTCGCGTCAATCCAGGCCTGCAGGTGGATGAGGCCGTCCACCGCCAGCAGGCGCGAGATGGGCGCGCGCGCCGTATCGTGGATGAGGTTCTTGAGGTCCTGGATGGCGGGCTCGCGCTCGCCCTTCGCGGCGCGCACCACCGCCTGGGAGATGCCGCGCCGGTCGGGCAGCAGGAACTCCTCCACCTCGGCGAACGCCGTGGCGTCCTCCAGGTGCCCCTGCGCCGCCAGCGACTCCGCCAGGCTGTCGAACAGCTCCGCGTCCTTCTCCGAGAAGGGCGCCAGCGCCTCCTGGAGGAACGGCGCGGGCAGCGCGCCCTTGTCATCCACCGTCAGCTTCGAGCGCAGCGCCTTGAGGTGCTCGAAGGAGGAGGCCACCGGGGCCTCCTTCGCGCCGTTGAGCTTGTGCACGAGCACCTGCATCAGCGTCGCCAGGGACGTGGTGAACTCCTGCGGGGACACGCGGTCCGGCATCCACCGGCGCCACAGCTCCACGGCCGCGGCCACGACGTAGTCCTTGAAGGGGCCCGTGCCCTTCCACTTCGCCGCCCACTGCTGGGCGATGCCGAGCGGATAGGCGGACTCCGCCAGCTTGCGATAGTCCTCTTCGCCCACGGGAACGCCGTAGTGCCCCAGCGTGCCCAGCAGGGCCTCCGTCGAGTAGTCCTTGAGGCCCGTCTTCTGCCACGACTTTTCCACGCGCTGCGTGCTCACCAGATGCTCTCCGAGGCCATGCGAGTGCCGGCCATCGGCCCCGCTGGCCGCCTTCTAGCGAAAGCGGAGCCCGGCGAATACGGCCTTTGCGGGCCCCGTCAGGCGGCGGACGGCTGGGACGGCGGCCGGCCCGGCACGACGGGCCACACCGTGGGCTGGCGCCGCCCGTCCTCCACCCGCCGGGCCATGTACGGCTCACACCCGCGCTCCTGGAAGGCCCGCTTCCACGCGGCGAAGCTGCCCCCCGCGCGCCACGCATCCATGGCCGCGAGCCCCGCCTCCGGACCGCACTGGGCCAGCATGTACTCCACCCAGGCCCAGCGCGCGGAGGTGGGCCGCACCTCCGCCCTCCCGCGCAGCCCCTTGCGCAGCCGCTCCAGCTTGTTCTCCACCTCGCGCAGCCCCGCGAAGGGGGCACCGTCCAGCGGCGTGTTGCGCTTGGCCACGAAGGGCGCGACCCCCAGCGCCACCGGCAGGATGCGCGACAGCTCCGTGGTGAAGCGGATCAGCTCGTCGATGTCCGCGTCCTCTTCATGCGGCAGGCCCACCACGTTGTAGACCTTGAGCTGCTTCATGCCCGCGGTGCGGGCGAACCGCGCGGCGCGGACAATCTGTTCCTCGGAGTGCTTGCGGTCCACCAGGTCCCGCATCTTCTGGGACGCCCCGTCCGCGGCCACCGTGAGGTTCGTCGCCCCACCCCGCCGGAGCTGATCCACCAGTTCCTGCGTGAGCCGGTCCGCGCGCAGCGAGGACACCCCCACCTCGCGTCCGGAGTCCACGATGGTCCGCAGCAGCTCCACGATGCGCGGGTGGTCCGTCACCGCCGCGCCCACCAGCCCCACGCGCTTCGCATGCTCCGGGATGAGGGACAGGACCCGCTCCGGAGGCACCGTCCGCATGCCCCCGTTCGTGGTCCGGCGCATGACGCAGTAGTGGCAGCCCCGGGAACAGCCCCGCTCCGGCTCGATGAGGAACATCGAGCGCAGCTCCGTGTGCGGCGTGATGATCTGCGTGCGCGCCGGCAGCCGGGCGTCCGTCGCCTTCGCCACGTGGTAGCGCATGCCCCCCCGTCCGGGGACCCGGAAGCCGGGGATCTTCGCCAGGTGCTCCAGCAGCGCCTCACGCTCCAGGGAGGCGGCGGCGTCCAGCAGCACGTGGATCAAATCCTCCGCCTCCCCCTGGACGAGCACGTCCACGAAGGGCTCCAGCGGATCCGGGTTGGAGAACGTCAGCGGCCCGCCAGCCACCACCAGCGGATGCCTTGCATCCCTTTCAGCGGAAAGAACTGGCAACCCAGACAAATCCAACATCGTGAACAAGCCTGAAAGCTCCAATTCATAGGCAACTGAAAAGGCAAGCATTTCAAAGCCAGACACGGATGACTGCGATTCCCACGTAAACAGCGGAGTCCGTGTTCTCTTGTATGTCTCGACATCATCGGGGAGGAAGACACGCTCCGCGGTCGCGCCCGCGTGCGCATGCACCTCCCGGTAGATGGCCTGGTAGCCCAGCGAGCTCATGCCCACGTGGTAGGGGCTCGGGTAGCAGAGCGCGACCCGGTAGGGTGCCTCCTTGCGAAGCGTCCCCGCTTCATCCGCCAGCAGTGAGCAGACGTGCTCGATGAGTTCGTAACGGCCCTCCATGGTCCTCCCGACGTGGATTCCAGACACCTAACAACAGCGCGGCCCCGGACCGCCACTCCCGCGTGGGGGAGGGGCTGCCGGGGCCGCGTTGGCCTTCAAGGTCGGGCAGTGCCGACTACTTGAACGACGGGATCTTGTTCGACGGGACGCACCAACCCACCTCGGGGTCGCACGTCACGGCGAAGTCCGGGTTGAGGCCGGAGCCCTCGCCGCACGTCGAGGGGAAGTTCTCCTCGACGTTCGGATCCAACGAGGGGTCGCACCACGTCGCCGGCCAGATCGCACGCATCACGTAGTGCGCGGTGCATCCGTTGACCGAGTAGGTCAGCTCGCCGGTCATCTGTGTGCCAGGAGCGCTCGGGCTCGAGTACACCCGCACCTTGCCGAACTGATACGAGATGGACTGGGGCTCCGCCGCGAAGTCCCCCTCCGTCGCCTCAACCCCCGCCACCGAGAACCCATCCGCAGTGCAGAACTCCTCCGGGTCCTTATCGATGGTCAGGTTGCCGGTCGCCTGGAGCTTGTCGAACCCGGCAGGCGTGTTGTCCGTGTCGAACTTGCCCAGGGCGGCCAGGCTCAGCGGCCGGAGGACCAGGATGGATGTGTTCGCCACCGGGTCCGCGAACTTCCAGACACCGAACTGATCACCCACCAGCGGCTCGAAGCCCTCACAGGTGCCCTGCGGCTCATCCACCGGGTCGAACTTCGCCCACCAGTTCGCGAACGAAGCGTCCTGGACGATGCACCCGGGATCCGGCTGTTCGGAGTCGCAGGCGGACAGCGCACCAGCGAGCCCCAGCACCGCCACCGTTGAAAGAATGCTCTTGCGCATGTTGCTGATCTTCCTCACGTGGTCAGGTGATTAGAACGTGTACCGGACACCGAAGCGGATCTGCCGCGGGGCCTGGTAACGATCCGGGTTCTTGAAGTTCTTGTTCACGTCGTCCTGGGACAGAACCTCCCCCGGCTCTCCCCCGGCGACCGGGATGCTGCCGAGATCCGCCGGGGTGCCGGCAGTCTTGGTCGCAGGATCGTAGAGCGGGAGGACCTCGGCGAACGTGTAGGACTCGTCGACGCTGTCCACGCCCTGGAAGTTGAAGAGGTTGAACACGTCCAGGGTGAAGGACACCACGCTGTCCTTGCTCACGCGGTAGTTCACGCCCACGTTGGAGTCGACGCTGTTGATCCACGGGGTGCGACCGCCGGTGCCGCGCGGCAGGATGAACGTCTCATCCTGGCCGTAACCCGGGTACGCGCCGAGGTAGCTGATGGGCGTACCAGAGTTGCCGCGGTAGGACAGACCGATGCTCGCCGACAACGCGTTGGAGATGTTGAACTCCTTGGCGCCGAAGACCTTGATGGCGTGCGTGCGGTCAAAGGGCAGCAGACCCGTGCGGTTGTTCAGGAGGGCCACCAGGTCGAAGTCCGCGAGGATGTTCGGGTCGAGCTGGTTGTTCTCCGGGCGGAACAGACCGGGGTAGTTGCCGTACAGGCGGGACCACGTGTAGCTCGCCTGCGCCAGCCAGCCATCCGAGAACGTGCGGTTCAGGTAGACGGTGACCGCGTCGTAGTCACGCACCGGGGTCGGGAACTCCTTGGCGAAGCCGCTGCCGGGGTTACCGAGGAAGTACGTGTTACCATCATCGCGGCTCATGTCCTCGATGACCTTGTTCATGTCCCGGTGCGTGTACGTCGCGCCCAAGCGCGTGTTCGCCAAGAGCTCGTACTCACCACCGACCACGAACTCGTCGGAGGACTGAGGCTCGATGTCCGGATCGACCGGCTCATTCTGCACCAGACCGCCGCTGTAGAGCTGGTTCGCGTTGGGGGTGTTCTCCGCGCGCGGGACGATGAACTGGTCCGACGCGCAGTTGCCGCGCTGACCCTCAAGAGTGGACGGATCGCAACCGGCCGAGCCAGCGCCCGGCTCCGAGAAGAAGCGACGCGCGCTGAAGCGGCGCTCACCAGGGAAGGCGCGGTCCATCATGTTGAGGGGAACCTGCTCGTAGTACCGGGCGAAGTTCACGAACAGCTTCGCGCGGCCGTTGGCGAACGGATCCACCACGGCGCCGATGCGGGGCGACCACTGGTTGCCGAGCTTCAGGGCCAGGTTGCCATCGCCGCCGTACATGGACTGCACGTCGTACCGGACGCCCAGGTTGAGGGTGACGCGGTTGGCGATGGACCAGCTGTCCTGGAGGAAGCCTCCGATGGTGGTGCCGCTCGTAGAAGACTGCTGCAGGGTCTCGAACACCGGGGTGTCCGGGGCCGTCTGGTAGCCGTAGCGGCGGCTGTCCGACCAGATCGGGATGGTCGCGCCGTTGTACGAGGTGCGGGCCTCCTGCAGGAAGACGCTACCGGAGTAGGCCTTCTTCTGGTCGTAGGACAGGAACTCCGTGTCCACGCCCGCCTTGAAGACGTGCGTCCCCAGGGCGTTCAGCAGATAGGTGGCCTTCGCGTTGATCTGGTAGCGGTCCAGCGTGGCCTCGGACATGAAGCCAGGACCACCGACGAAGTAGTTGGTCACGGGGCAGCGCACGGCCCGCTCCGCGTCCGTCAGGCCGCAGTACTCATCCGCGTTCGGCACGTTCTCGAACCGCGTCAGGGGGCGCGTGTACGAGTACCGGGCGAGCGCGTAGCCGGCCAGGCCGTCCGTCGAGCCGATGGCGCTGCCGTCCGCCGGAGGCGTGGAGGCCGTCTGGTGGAACCAGCCGAGGTTGGCGTCGACCAGGATCTTCTTGTCCATGAACGCGCCGGCGTACTTGAGGGCGAGCGCCGTGGTGTTCGCGCGGTTCTCGGTGTTGCCGATGTCCTCGGGACGCGTGTTCTGCGCGGCCGGCAGCCCCCCCGTCCTTGGGTTGATCTGCAGCTTGCCCAGACCACCCGAGACCGTGGGCGTGCCGTTCAGGGCAAACGACACGTTGTGGTCCTGGTTGATGAGGTAGGTCAGCTTGCCCATGAACTGGATCGTGCGGGAGTCCGCGAAGTACTTCCGCTCGGAACCCGGGATCTGCTGGACGACGCTGAAGCCGTTCGCGTCCGTCGCCACATCGCCTTCCTCGTTCAGGACGAAGGCGTTGAGCGCGCGGGTGTGCTCGTAACGCTGGAACGACGGCGCGAAGCCAGCGAAGAACCAGAGCTTGTCCTTGAGGATGGGACCACCGAGGGTCGCGCCGAAGTCGCCCAGGTTGCTCAGGGCGTTCAGGCCGGTGATCGTGCTGCCGTCCTCGATGACCAGCTTGCGGTTGCCTTCCAGAGCGCCCGGGGTCCAGTTGGCGAACACGGAGCCGTGGAACTCGTTGGAGCCGGACCGGGTCACCGCGTTGATCACACCGCCCGTGGAGCGACCGAACTCCGGCATGTAGCCGCCGGTGATGATGTTCACGTCCTGCACGAACTCGATGCTCAGCGGGCTGGCGTTCACGCCGAAGGCCGGGTCGTTCGTGGACAGACCATCCACCACGTAGCCGTTCTCAGGCGAGGTCGTGCCGTTGATGGACACGCCGTACGAGTCGGACTGCGCGCCAGGGGCGAGCTCGGCCAGGGACTCGAAGGAGCGCGTCGCGCCACCCTTGCCCACGGGACGAGCCACCGCGATGCGCTTGATGAACTCCTGATCGACGTTGACGCCCTGGTTCGTCGAACCGACGTCGATCGTCGGCGCCTGGCCGATGACGATTTCCGTCGACGAGAGGCCCTCAGGCAGCAGCTCCACGTTCACGCGGATGGTGCGGTTGAGGAGCAGCTGGATTTCGGAGCGGGCGAAAGGCTGGAACGACTCCTTCTCGAACCGCAGGGTATACGTGCCCGGTGGAAGCTGGGGAATACGGTAGTTACCCTGTGCGTCGGTAACCACGGTCTGCTCGCCCTGCAGGTTGGGCGAGGTGGCGGTCACAACGACATCCGCTGCCGGCTTCTTGTCCTCGGTATTGATGACAGTGCCGATGATGACGCTGGACTGCGCGAAAGCCGCGGATCCGTACAACAGACCCGCAGCAAGGACGACTCCGGTTTCCCGGAGTACTTGTTTCACTTGCATACCAAACCCCTCCAAGGTGGGCTGCAACCGAAAATGACTCGGGAAAATAGCCGAGGTCAAGCAGTTGTCAATAGACCGTTGCTTTTTAGTGACCAGTGGGGCATTGCGCGATCACGGCAGTGCCGCCAGACACGGTTGCTTGAACCCGGAGCCCTTTTCTGTATGGTGGCCGCCCTTCAATCCGGGCATGGCGGGGACGGGTAGTCCACTGGTGAAGAGGAGTTACGTGCATGTTCGATTCAGTCCTTGACCGCGGGCAAGGACCCAGGTCGCGCTTCGGCGTGGGTGCCGGTGTCTCCACGCTGCTCCACGTCGGCCTGCTGGGTCTTGTGGCCTATCTCTCCACGCGCCCGCCTCCCGTGGAGGAGAAGGAGGTCGAGGTCACGCTGAAGGCCACGATGGCGCCGCCGCCGCCCCCTCCTCCGCCTCCTCCGCCCGCGTCGAAGCCGAAGACGGAGAAGAAGGTCACGCCCAAGAAGCCCAAGGACGTGATCGTGCAGCCGAAGGAGATCCCGAAGGAGAAGCCTCAGGAGACGGAGTCCGCGCCCGAGCCCGAGCAGGAGGAGGCGAGCGAGGCCGAGGTTGAAGGCGGCGTGGAGGGTGGCGTCGCGGGCGGTGTGGTGGGTGGCGTGGTGGGCGGCGTGATCGGTGGCGTGGTGGGCGGCCAGCTGGGTGGAACGGGCACGGACGTGCTGGCGTTCGGCCAGGGCATGACGCGTCCTGAGAAGGTCGCGGGTCCCGACGTGACCTATACGCGCGAGGCCCTCGAGGCGCGCGTGCAGGGTCTGATGATCGTGAAGTGCGTGATCACGACCGAGGGAAAGGTCGAGCGCTGCCGGGTCATCAAGCCGCTCCCTCACATGGAGCAGGCCGTGATGGACGTGCTCACCGCCTCACGCTACAAGCCGGTCACGTTCCAGGGCAGGCCGGTCGAAGTGCAGTACACGTTCAACTTCAACCTGAAGCTGCCGCGCTGATCCAGAGCAGGCAGCCCCGCTTGAGCAGTCCGCCGAACATCACCTCGCGCTCGTGAGGAGGAGCGCTCCACAGCCATGCAATTTACCCTGATTGATATCTGGCACCACACGGGCCTCTTCGCCCGTATGATCATCTTCACCCTCGCCATCATGTCGGTGGCGTCGCTGGTCGTCATGGCGGAGCGGATCATCGTCTTCCGCAAGACCCGCTCGGACAGCCGCAACTTCGCCGCCAAGATGGGCGCCATCCTCGCGAAGGGCGACCTGACCACCGCCGCGAACACCAATCTGGGCAAGGACGTGGGCCACCTGGGCCGCGTCATCAACTCCGGCCTGACGGCGTACCGGATCAACCCCGGGAACAAGGACCTGGCGGTGGAGTCCGTGGCCCGCGCGCTGGAGCGCCAGGCGCAGCGCGAGGTGCAGAGCCTGAAGCGCGGCCTGGGCCTGCTGGCCACGGTCGGTTCGACGGCGCCGTTCGTCGGTCTGCTCGGCACCACGATGGGTATCGTGAACGCCTTCCAGCTCATGGCGGCGGCGGGCTCCGGCGGTCTGGCGACCATCTCCGCTGGTATCTCCGAGGCGCTCATCACCACGGCGTTCGGCCTCCTGGTGGCCATCCCCGCCGTGATGGCCTACAACTTCCTGCAGGGCTGGGTGGATGCCCGTTCCGTGGACATCTCCGAGTCCTCCAACGAGTTCCT
Organism: Pseudomonadota bacterium; assembly: GCA_023424585.1. GTDB lineage: Bacteria > Myxococcota > Myxococcia > Myxococcales > Myxococcaceae > Corallococcus. The sequence goes on along the minus strand of JAFADT010000600.1, from coordinate 14,541 downwards.
GGACGTGGTGGCGCGGCACGTGGGCGGCGGCTCGTCGCACGCGGCCTAGTTCGAAGCCCCACCCCTGAGACATCCCACCCATGCGGGCGGCCCGGCTGAGAAGCCGCGCTGCCCCGGGGTGGGCGTCCCTTCCCGGAAACAGGTGCACGCATGGGAATGTCAGCAGGCCCCAAAGGGGGCATCAAGAGCGAGATCAACGTCACGCCCCTGGTGGACGTGGTGTTGGTGCTCCTCATCATCTTCATGGTCGTGACGCCCATGCTCCAGCGCGGCAAGTCCGTGGAGCTGCCCAAGGCCACGGAGATCGAAAAGGAAGGCAAGGAAGCCGACCCGCTGATCCTCTCCATCACCCCGGACAAGAAGATGTTCGTGGAGAACGATGAGGTCGACGAGAAGGGGCTCCAGGAGAAGATCGCCGCGGAGCTGCTGAAGGATCCCGGCAAGAAGATCCTCCTGAAGGGCGACAACGCCCTGAACGTGGGCGACGTGCGCAAGGTGCTGGACACGGCCCGCAAGGCGAAGGCGAAGCAGATCGCCCTGGGCGTGGAGGAGAAGAAGTAATGTCCCGAGGACACAAGCAGCGTCAGTGGGTCAAGCCCGCGTCCGCGCCGAACTCGGAGATCAACGTCACGCCCCTGGTGGACGTGGTGCTGGTGCTCCTCATCATCTTCATGGTGGTGACTCCCCTCCTGGAGAAGGACATCCTCGTCCGCGTCCCGGAGACGGAGGTGGAGGAGAACCAGCCGCCGCCGGAGCCGGATGATCAGCAGATCGTCGTGCAGGTGGACAAGGCCGGCGCCTACTCCATCAACACGGAGCAGATCCCCTCGTCCGAGTACGTCGCCCGCCTCAAGCGCATGCTGAACGCCAAGAAGCCGGACGAGAAGATCGTCTTCTTCATGGCGGATGACGCGGCGAACTACGGCAAGCTCGTGGTGGCGCTCGACGGCGCGCGTGCCGCGGGAGCGAAGATCCTGGGCATGGCCACCGAGCTTCCCCAGAACGCGGTCATCCAGGGCACGCAGGCCACGCCGGACGGCGCGCCCGCCCCTGCCCCGACGCCCTGATCCACGGCTGACGCGCGGACACGCCGTCACCGACTCCATCCGAAGCCCGCTGGCGTTCCGACGCCGGCGGGCTTCTTCTTTTCAGGCCCCATGTCCCCGCCCGGGACGTGGCGTCTGCGCTGTGGGATGGACATGAGGGGCCCGCTCCGAGGGCAGGACGCCGGTATGGGCATTGCTCTCCCCTCCTCCGTACGGGTTTGGAAGGGGGAGACGATGCTGGCGAGGGTGCGGTCGGGGGCATTGATGGGCATCGACGCGGTGGTGGTGGAGTGCGAGGTCGACATGGCCCTCGGACTGCCCTACTTCAACGTCGTGGGGCTGCCGGAGGGAGCAGCCCGGGAGTCGAAGGTCCGGGTGGTCTCCGCGCTGAAGAACGCGGGCTTCGACCTTCCGCAGAAGCGGATCACCGTCAACCTCGCGCCCGCAGACATCCGCAAGGAAGGGGCGGCATTCGAGCTGCCCATCGCGCTGGGGGTCCTGGCGGCGGCCCGGTTGATGGAGGAGGAACCGCTGGAGCGCTACCTCTTTGGCGGTGAGCTGTCGCTAGACGGCTCCATCAAGCCCATCAGAGGGGTGCTCCCGCTGGCCGTGGCGGCCCGGAATGGCGGCTTCCAGGGGGTCATGGTGCCCGCCGCCAATGCAGCCGAGGCCGCGCTGGTGGAAGGGCTCGAGGTGCTGCCCGTGGCCCATCTGAAAGAGGCCGTGGGGCACCTCACCGGCAAGACGCCGCTGACACCACTGACGCGCATGGGAACCTCCGTGGGTGAGGCTCGTGAGGTGTCCGCGGACATGGCCGACGTGCGAGGGCAGCCGGAGCTGAAGCTCGCGCTGGAGCTCGCGGCGGCTGGCGGTCACAACATCCTCATGGCCGGCCCTCCAGGGTCGGGCAAGACGATGCTGGCGCGGCGGCTGCCAGGCATCCTGCCCGAGATGAGCTTCGACGAGGCGCTGGAGGTCACGAAGGTCTACTCCATCCTGGGGCTGCTGGGGGACGAGCAGGCGCTGATGCGTGAGCGTCCGTTCCGTGCGCCCCACCACACGCTGTCCGATGCGGGGCTCGTAGGAGGTGGCCCCGCCGCTCGTCCAGGCGAGCTGTCCCTCGCGCACCACGGCGTGCTGTTCCTCGACGAGCTGCCCGAGTTCCGCAAGAACGTGCTGGAGGTGCTGCGCCAGCCCCTGGAGGAAGGCGCCATCCACCTCGCACGAGCCACCCAGCACATCACCTACCCCTGTCGGGTCATGCTGGTGGCGGCGATGAACCCCTGCCCTTGCGGCTACTTCAACGTCCCCGGGCACGAGTGCAGATGCCTCGAGCACCGAATCTTCGCCTACCACGAGCGCATCAGCGGGCCCCTGCTGGACCGCATCGACATCACCGTGCAGACACGGCCGGTGGAGTACCACGACCTCGCCTCGAAGCCCCAGGAGCTGCCCAGCCATTACTACCGGCAGCGAGTGGAGGCCGCGAGAGAGAGGCAGCGCGCTCGCTTCCACGACCTGCCAGGGGTGCACTGCAATGCCCAGATGCCCTCGCACCTGCTGCGCCGCTACTGCGTGTTGTCACCGCTCGCGGAAGAGGCGCTGAAGAACGCCGTCACGCATTTTGGTCTTTCCGCGCGGGCGCATGACCGCATCCTCAAGCTCGCGCTGACGCGCGCGGACCTGGAGGGGCATGGACGTATCGAGGCAACGGACATGCGGCTCGCGGTCGATTGCCGGATGCTGGACCGCCGGGGCTGGCTCTACTTCAACACCCGGGGAACGGCGAGTGCCTCACCCCGGCCCGCTCCTCTCAGGAACCAGGCTCCCGAGCACGGCGGGAGTCCCAGGCTCCCGCCCGTCGGCATGGGCTGACATTCCACTCGCGAGCAGCGGCTGCACACCCCGCTCCTCCAGTTGGGGGGCGGGGCCGGTGATGATGCGCGCGGACCTGCCAAACGTCAGGTACGCGTATGCCCAGTTGAGCAGCACGGCCAGCTTGCTTCGGAAGCCGATGAGGAACGTGATGTGGATGAAGAGCCAGGCCAGCCACGCCATGAAGCCGGACTGCTTCACGCGGCGGAAGGCCACGCCCACGGCATGGCCTCTGCCAATGACCGCGTAGGTGCCTCGGTCCCAATACCGGAAGGGCTGCATGGGCTGGCCCGCGAGCTGACGGCGGAGGTTGAGCACCGCGTGCTTGCCCTCCTGCATCGCCGCGGGCGCGACGCCTGGCACCGCGCTTCCGTCCTCCTGTTTCACGAGCGCCAGGTCGCCCACGACGAAGATGTCGGGATGTCCGGGCACGGTGAGCTCGGGCGTCACCGGGACACGGCCTGCCCTGTCCAGCGTCACGCCGAGCGAGCGGGCCACGGGCGAGGCCTCCACTCCCGCGGCCCAGAGCACCGTGCGGGCCGACAGGTGTTCCGGCCCCATGTCCACGCCCTCGTCGTCGATGTTCGTGACGCGGGTGCCCGTGCGCACCTCGACGCCGAGCCGCTCCAGCACCCGGCGGGCCTCGCCCGAGAGGTTCTCGGGGTAGGTGGGAAGCACGCGGTCCATTCCCTCGATGAGGATGACGCGCGCGTCCCGGGGGTCGATGTTCTGGAAGTCACCCGACAATGAGTTGCGGCTGATCTCCGCCAGGGCGCCCGCCAGCTCCACGCCCGTGGGACCCGCGCCGATGATGGCGAAGGTGAGCAGCGCGCGGCGACGCTCGGGGTCCGGTTCGCGCTCGGCCTGCTCGAAGGCGAGCAACACGCGACGGCGGATCTCCAGGGCATCCTCGACGGTCTTCAAGCCCATCGAGTGTCGCGACCAGGCGTCATTGCCGAAGTACGAGTGCGTTGCTCCGGTGGCGACGATGAGGAAGTCGTACGCCAGCTCGCTGTCCGCCAGGAGGACTCGCTTGCGCGCGGTGTCCACGCCAGTCACCTCCGCGAGCAGCACCTGGACGTGGTCGCGCCCGAGCATCGCCCGCAGCGGCGCGGCGATGTCGCTGGGGCTGAGCGTCGCCGTGGCCACCTGGTACAGCAGGGGCTGGAAGAGGTGGTGGTTGTGACGGTCCACCATCGTGACGCGGACCCCTGCCTTTCGCAGGTGCCGGGCCGCGTAGAGGCCGCCGAAGCCGCCTCCCAGGATGACCACATGGGGAAGGTTCTCACGGGTCTTGTTCACGAGAGGAGAGGTCACGCCGACGCCCCCGGGATTCAACGCAAAGTCCTCCACCCCCTCAAGCCAACCTGTCGCGCTCGCTCGCGGCTGCTTATGCGGAGGTCCTCTCACATTGTGTCTTCTCATCCCCCAGGAGACAGCCATGCCGCTCCGCCAGTTCGGACGGAGCGGACCAGCCTGGACGCCCTTGCAGCCCCACCTCCTCCGGAGCCTGCACGGCACGAGCGTTGCTCTGCCCACCGTCGAGGCATCCAGCCCGCAGGGCGGCGAGGGAGGCAGACGAGATGAGCAGGCTGACGGAGAAGTTGAAGGCAGTGGCGGCGGCGGTGGCGTCCATCGAGAAGCAGTTCGGCCGGGGCGCGGTGATGACGCTCGGCGCGGATGCACCGGAGCAAAAGGTGGCGGTCATCCCTTCGGGCTCGGTGGGGCTGGACCGGGCCCTGGGGGTGGGGGGCTATCCGCGCGGACGCGTGGTGGAGCTGTTCGGCAATGAGTCCTCTGGAAAGACGACGCTCACCCTGCATGCGATTGCGCAGGTGCAGGCCGTGGGAGGCGTCGCGGCCTTCATCGACGCGGAGCACGCGCTGGACCTGTCCTACGCGCGCAAGCTGGGGGTGCGGACGGAGGAACTGCTCGTGGCGCAGCCGGACACCGGGGAGCAGGCGCTCGAAATCACCGAGCAGCTCGTGCGCTCGGGCGCCGTGGACCTCATCGTGGTGGACTCGGTGGCGGCGCTGGTCCCTCGCGCGGAGATCGAAGGAGAGATGGGAGACGCGCACATGGGCGTCCAGGCCCGGCTGATGAGTCAGGCGCTGCGGAAGCTCACGGGCGCCGTGAGCCGCTCCGGCACCTGCATCATCTTCATCAACCAGGTCCGCATGAAGATTGGCGTGATGTTCGGCAACCCGGAGACGACGACGGGGGGCAATGCGCTGAAGTTCTACGCCTCGGTGCGGATGGAGATCCGCCGCACGGGCAACCTCAAGGAAGACGACGCGGTGGTGGGCTCACGGGCCCGCGTGAAGGTGGTGAAGAACAAGCTGGCGCCCCCGTTCCAGGAGGCGGAGTTCGACGTGCTCTATGGCACGGGCATCCACCGCGCCGCCGAGGTGCTGGACCTGGCCGTGAGCGCGGGCGTGGTGGAGAAGTCGGGCAGCCACTTCAGCCTGCGGGGTGAGCGCATCGGCCAGGGCCGCGAGCGGGCGTGCGAATGGCTGCGAGAGCACCCGGACGTCCTGGAGGCCCTCGCCCGCGACCTGGTGGGAGCGGCGGCGGCTTCCACGTCACCATCAACCGCCGAGGCCGCCTAGGTCGCGGCCTGGAGCGCATCCATCGAGAGGGGGACCTCCCATTGGCGTTGGCCCGCGCGCAGCACCAGGTGCCCTCCGGGCCCTTCTTCCAGCAGCGCACCGAACTGGTACTGCGCATCGCGGGAGAAGCGAGCCTTCGCCCTGCCCTGCTTCACGCGGCAGGTGAGGACTCCGTCCGGCGCAAGCTGGAGCGACCCCGGGTCCAGCGCCTCGGCTGTCCGGTCGCTCAGGCGCAGGGACACTCGCTCGTCCGGCGTGACGTCCACGGTGCGGACCTCATAGGCCGCGTCCTCCACCTGGACGTAGCACCAGTCCGGAGCGATGCGCAGCTGGTAGCGCCCGTCCTCGTCCAGGACGAGCGAGGCGTTGAAGAGCTCGATGATCTTCGGGTGCTCGATGGGCTCGTCATCGTGCCACCAGCGCAACGCCGCATCCAGACGGATGCCGCTGTCCTCACGGGTGTGCCAACGCTTGCCTGGAGGGGGCTGACCAGTGGGAGGTTGCATGTCGCCCTTCATGTGCGGTGGGGACCCGGCGGATTCAAGCCGCCGGGCCCTGGAGGCCTACCAGTTCCGTACGAACTCCGTGTAGCCACGGAAGGCCACGGCGCCCCAGAAGTTCACCAGCACGCCAAGCGCCAGCACGGCCACCACCGCACGATTGCGCAGCGACCACCCGCCAATGGCGAAGAGCAGCAACAAGTAGGGCGTGTAGTCCAGGCTGAACCGGAAGCCGAACTGCATGTAACCGGTGTTCTGGTAGAAGAGTCCCGGCAGCGCGCACACCGCCACGGTCAGCCACAGGGGCCAGTGCAGCCGCGGACGCGTGCGGGGCGCCACCAGGAACACCAGCAGGGGCAGCGTGAGCAGCAGGGTCAGCCCATGCGGGTCGTACGACAGCCGCGGTGGAGACAGCGACACCTGCGGCAGCTTGAGGAACGCGGCCTGGAGGTTGCGCGACAGGTACTCGATGTTGAAGAGCCCGAAGCGGTCGATGTCGACGTTCACCCGGTTGTTGTAGAGGAACGAGTGGCCGAACTCGCCTGGCTTGCCGAAGCGGTAGACATTGTACGCGGCCGCGAGCGCCGCGAGGGGAGCGGCCCCCGCGCCGAAGAGGACGAGCTTGCGGAGGGCGGGCTTCCACGTGCTCGGAAGGGCTTTCATCTGCGCCAGCCGATCCGGACCGGGGCAGAGCGCCTCCAGGACGAAGAAGAGGCCCGCGAACACCAGCGGCGCACGGGTCAGCACGGCCATGGAGAAGAAGACCCCCGCGAGCACGGGGCGCCGGGCCTTGATGGCGTTGCGCACGTACAGACACGTGAGCGCCACGCCCATCACCTGCGCGCTGAACCAGACCTCGCCCCGGATGGCGCAGTAGAAGAACAGCGTGCCGAAGGCGAGCACCAGCGACAGCACCACGTTGTCGTCGCGGTTGCGCGCTGTCTCCCCTTCCCGCGCGAGGAAGCGCAGCAGCGAATAGAACAGCGCCACCGCGAGCGCGCCCACGATGACGCCGAAGGAGGTGTCGTTGAACTGGTAGCCGTGCAGCGCGACGAAGGGGAGCATCGCGACCGCCGGGAAGGACGGGAAGCTGACGAACCAGCGGTCACTTGGGAGCGGACGCCCCTCGCAGCGCACCTTGTGCCCGTTCACCACCCGCACACAGGCCCAGTCCTCCAGGTTGGGCAACACCTGCGGATCCACGTCGAGCCGCCCCTCCAGCCAGGACTGCGCCTGGTAGATGAAGTGCGGCGCGGCGCTCTGCCGGAGGAAGCGCTGCGAGCTGAAGCTGGACAGCACCGCGAACGCGATGAGGAACAGCGCCGCCTCTACCCGGTGGGCCGACAGCCACTGGCTCACCGCTCGCCGCACCGGATGCATCTCCACTCCGGCCGGAGACGTGGAGGGGCTGGAAGGCCCCTCCGCCGCCGCGGTGCTGGCGAGCAGCGCGGAGGACTCGGGTGGGGCCGTGGCAGGCTCGCCTGGCGGTGCGGGAGACGGGGGCATCGTGGACGGCGCTTCCGGCGCGGAAGGACGGGGACGCTTTGATTTGGAGCGACTCATGGCGACACGGGGGCGGCGAGCAAATGCAACCTCAACATCTCCAGCACGTGGGACGCAGCGAACAGGCGGACCCGGTCCCGGTCACCCACGAGCGAAATCCGCTCGCAGCGGGGCGCCATGCCAGGACCGGCCAGCCCGCAGTACACGGTGCCCACCGGGTCCTCGGGCGTGCCTCCCGTGGGGCCGGCGTAGCCCGTGATGGACAGGCCGAACGTGGCGCCGCAGGCGGCGCGGACTCCCTCCGCCATGGCGAGCGCTGTCTGCGCGGATACGGCGCTGTGCTTCGCGAGGAGGTCCGGGGACACGCCCACCCAGGCGGACTTCATCTTCTCCGAGTAGACGACCGCGCCTCCGATGAAGACCTGGCTGGAGCCGGGGACGGCCGTGAGCTGCTGCGCGACGAGGCCCCCCGTGCAGCTCTCCGCCACGGCCAGCGTGTGGCCCGCGCGCGCCAGCAGGTCCAGGAGGACGGGAGCGTATTCGCTGTCATCCGCGCCATACACGTGCGTGCCCAGCACCTGCCGGCATGCGGCCTCCGCGGCGGCGAGCGCGGCGTTGGCCTCCGCCTGCGTGGGGGCCTCGGCCGTCAGCTTCAGGTGGTTCTCCGGGGCATGCGTCCGGAAGCCGAACACCACCCGGGGGTGGCTGGGCGCCAGGGGCATCACCGTCTCGTTCAACACGGACTCGGGCAGGCGCACCGTTCGCAGCAGGCGGAAGGCCCGGAACGTACGGTGGGGTTCGGCGGCGAGCCAGGTCCGCACGCGCGGCAGGACCTCTCCGTCCAACAAGGCCCTGTACTCGCGCGGGACGCCCGGCAGGAAGAACAGGTGGGCGCGGCCCAACCGCTGGATGACCAGCGGCGCCGAGCCCTGGGGATTGCGCACCGGCTCGGTGCCCGCGGGGATGCGCGCCATGCGCAGGGCGCCCGGATTCAGGGCCATGCCCCGCGCGGCATAGCGCTCCTTCAGCCAGCCGAGCACTCGCGCGTCCTCTTCCATGGACACGCCCGCGGCGGCGGCGGCGCACTCCAGCGTGAAGTCGTCCGCCGTGGGGCCCAGCCCCCCCGAGACGATGACCACGTCCGCGCGCGCCGAGGCCTCCAGCAGCGCGCCCGTGATGTCCGGACGCACGTCCCCCACCAGCGTCACCCGCTCGACCTTCACACCGAGGTCGAAGAGGTGGGCCTCCAGCCAGGTGCTGTTGGTGTCCGTGATGAGGCCGGTGACGAGCTCGTCACCGGTGCACAGCAGCTCGACGCGCATGGGCCGCGCATCCTAGCGGCCCCGGGTCGGGAGGGCACGGGCCGCGTCCCGGCTTCCGTGCCCGGCTGCTCAGAGGAACGCGGGGCCGTCGTCCGTGGCGTTGGGCTCGGAGTCCTCGTCTTCGTCCTCGTCGAGCCCGGCCGCCACCGCCACCGCGGCGACGGCACCGACCTTGCGCGACGCCAGGCGGCTGCGCACCGAGACCGCGGACTCCACCAGCCCCATGAGCAGGTACGCGGCGAAGTACGTCACCAGCACCCAGGCCGGGTGGAACTGCCGGGCGATGAACGCCCCCGTGAGCGCCATGGCCATGAAGATGACCGCCGTCTTGCGGCTGGGGCGCGCGTCCTTGAAGGTGCGGTAGCGCACCGTGGACACCATCAGCAGCGACAGGGCCGCCACCGCCACGGCCACCGGCACGCGCGCGCCGTCACCGAGCGCCTCGCCCTGGGAGGCCACGTGGTGGGAGATGATGAGGGAGACGAGCACGCCGGCCGCCAGCGGGATGGGGAGCCCCACGAAGAAGCCGCCGCCACCGCCGTGCGGGTTGCGCATGGCGAGCACGTTGAAGCGCGCCAGCCGCATGGCGCCGCAGGCCATGAACGCGAAGGAGATGAACAGGCCCCAGAAGCCCATGGGGGCCAACGCCCACTTGTAGACGAGGAGCGCCGGCGCCGCGCCAAAGGACATGACGTCCGCGAGGCTGTCGAGTTGCATGCCGAAGTCGCTCTGCGTCTTCGTCAGGCGGGCCACCCGTCCGTCGAACCCGTCGAAGAACATGGCGAAGAGGATGGCCAGGGCCGCCTGGTACAGCTGCACGGGTTCCGCCTCACCCGAGCACAGGGTGATGGCGTAGAAGCCACAGAAGATGGAGGTGACGGTGAAGAGGTTCGGGAGCACGAACATCAGTTTCCGCAGCTTCATCGTTCCCTCGACTTCCCCAGGTGGTCGGCTGCCCATGTGGCAGAAACGGCGAGGGAACGGACCTTAGCAGGCTTTTATTCGCGCTGGAGTCGGTCCCGGGTCGCATGGGAGGAGAAATGCCGTACGGGCAGTGGGCCCTGTGGGGGTTGATGGCCGCGGGCGCCCTGGTGCTGGTGAACGTCGTGTGGGTCCTGCTGGTGCGGCGGTGGTACCGCCTCAAGGGCCCTCTTCCCGACATGTTGCGCGTGCGCTGCGCGGATGGGTGGGAACTGACCGTGCACGCGCGGCGGGCCCCGGTGCGCCGCTTCGCCGAGCCCGTCCTGCTGTGCCACGGGCTGGCGGCCAACCGCTTCACCTTCGACTTCGAGCCGCCCTACTCCGTGGCCCACTACCTCACCGAGGCCGGCTTCGACTGCTTCAGCGTGGAGTGGCGCGGCACGGGGCACTCGCAGCGTCCGCCCAAGGGCCGGCGGGCCACGGACTTCACCGTCGATGACCACATCCAGCACGACGGGCCGGCCCTGCTGGAGCTGGCGCTGAAGGAGACCGGCGCGAAGCAGGCGTTCTGGCTGGGCCACTCGCTGGGGGGACTGGTGGGCTACGGCGTGGCGCAGGGGCCCGAGGGGGAGAAGCTGGCGGGCCTGCTTGAGTTAGGAGCGCCGGTGTACCTCAAGTCAGAGCCGTTCCTGCGGACGCTCATCTCGTTGGGCGTGCGCGCGGCGTGGCCCGGGAGCATCCGACAGGCCTGGGTGAGCACCAGCCTGGCGCCCTTCCTGGGCTACCTGGCGCTGCCCCTGTCGGACATCGTCGTGAATCCCCGGCACATCCCGCCGCGCGTCCTGCGGCAGCTGTCCGTCAACATGATGGCGGCGATGAGCCGCAAGGTGCTGCTCCAGTTCCAGGATTGGATCTCCCACGACGCGTTCCGCTCCTACGACCGCAAGACGGACTGGCGCGCGGGCATCGCGAAGCTCCAGATGCCCGTGCTGGTGATGGGCGGCAGCGCGGACCGCCTGGCCACCGCGGCCAACGTGGAGGCACAGTACGCGCTGCTCACGTCCCCGGATCGCACGCTGCACGTCTTCGGACGGGACCGCGGGGACCAGATGGATTACGGCCATGGCGACCTCATCTTCGGCACCGGCGCGCCGATGGAGGTCTACCCCGTCATCCGTGAGTGGCTCGAAAAGCGCGCCACGCCCCTGTCTCTCACGGACGCTCCAGCTCAGGGCTGAGGGGTGCTGGCGTCGAGTTGGACGCAAGGGGAGCGCAGCCCCCGCGTGGTGCCCGCGTCGACGTGGCGCAGTTGGACGCGCGTCTGTCCCTGGCAGTCGGTGGAGACCAGCTCGCCTCGCGCGTCCTTCGCGGTGAGGTTCTCCGCCTTCAGCTGGCCCTCTTCGATGGCCAGCAACACGGCAGCGAGGGTCCCGCGCACTTCGACGTTCCGGGACTCCAGGGTGGCTCGCGTATCCACCGCCAACGCGGCGAGCCCGCAGCCCGCGAGCCGGGCCTTCCGGAGCGCCACCCGGGCGCGCTGTGACGCCAGCACGCACGAGCCCTTCGCGTCCTCGACGGTCACGGTGTCGACGTCCGCCTCCACCTGGCGCAGGTGGAGCCCGTCTCCCGCGATGCCATCCGCGGTGCTCACGCCCGTGATGACGCCGTCGCGCAAGCGCACGCGTCCCTGCAGCGCCACCACGCCGTACTCCCGCGAACCCTCCAGGCGGAAGCGCCGCACCTCCAGGTCCGAGGCGGTGAGTTGCAGCGCCCCGTAGTTGCCCGCGTCCTTCACGGCCACGTCCTCCAGCAGGCCGTTCGCCGCCGTGAGCCCGAGGCCCGCGCGCGTGGCGTGCTCCGAGGTGAAGCCCCGCACCAACAACCGCGACCGGTTGGCCGTCATGCCGTACTCGTGGCCCTGGACCCGCACGTCCACCAGCGTCAGCGCGCCCTCCACGATGGAGAACGCCGTGCCCGCGCCTCCCGAGGCCCTCGCCTGCTTGACCTCCGCCACGCCGCCCTCCTGGCTCAGCGCCATGCGAGGCCCCTGGAAGCACACCCCTTCCAGACGGACCGTGGCTCCGCCCCGGGCCCGGATGGCGCGCTCATAGGGCCCCACGAACACACTGTCCCGGAGGATCAGCGAGGGCGCGGCGCCGCCCGTGGTTCCCGCCTCCACGAGCACGCCCATCCCAGCCCGTGCCTCGGTGGCGGGGTGAGCAGCCACCGGTGTGATGTCTGAAAGGGAACAGGTTCGTGCCTGGCTGCCCGCCCCCGCCTCGAAGCGCAGGCCGCTGCCTTCCAGTGGGCCTTCCGTCAGGCGGATGGCTCCCCGGGCCTGATTCCGGAAGGTCACGCCACGGACCACAAGGGGCCCTCGGGCGTCCAGGCCCCAGCCTCCTCCCTCCACCACCAGGGATTCCAGGGTGGTGCCCCTCGACGCGTCCACCACGGTCATGTCCGGGCCAGTCGCCGCCAGGACCGTGGAGGGCCCCTCCCCCACGAGCCTTGTCCCCTCCAGCAGGCGGATGGGGCCTTCATAGCGGCCGGAGGCCAGGTGCACGCGCTTCGGACCCGGACGGGCCAGGGCTTCCGTCAGCGTGCGCAGGGGGCGTTCCCGGGTGCCGTCACCGCCTGACGCCGCCCCGTCCACCCAGAGCTCGACCGCTGCCTGTGGCCGGGGCCGGGGCGTCGGCCGCGAACAGGCGCACAGCAGGATCAGGAGCCAGGGCAGCAGTCGGGTGGGCACGCGGGCAGGCACTCTAGCCCCCTGATGGCGCCTTGCTGGAGCTGGATCAGCCGCCGCTGCTAAGTGATCGATCTTCCAATGTCTTTCATGCGAAATCGATCACCAGGCGATCACTTCCCCTGATGGTGAAAACGAGAGTGTGAGGGTGTATCAAAAGATGCGATCCTCCCTCTCTCTACCGGGTGTATTTTCAGAGGCCAGTTTTCATCCAGAGGCCGATTTTCCGGCCTGGGAGCAGGTGGCGCATTGACAGTCGAAACCTCGATTTGTTACCTCCGCCATCCGCTCGTTCAACGCCAGACAACGCACAGAGGAGGGGTGTCATGACCAAGGCAGAGCTCGTGGAGGTGGTGGCTGCGCAGTCGAGGCTCACGAAGAAGCAGGCTGCCCAGATCCTCGACAGCGTGTTCACCAACATCGGCAAGGCGGTGAAGAAGGACTCGCGCTTCAGCTACCCCGGGTTCGGCACCTGGTCGCTGCGCTCGCGCAAGGCGCGGAAGATCCGCAACCCGCAGACCAACGAGATGATGAAGCTCAAGGCGTCGAAGACGGTCGGCTTCCGTCCCGCCAAGGAGCTGAAGAACTCGCTGTAGTCTCGAGGGCCCTTCAGGGCCCGTCCGTCCCCCTCAGGGGCGCGAACCCGCCGCCGGGTGCCGCCCCTGGGACGTGAGGACGGGGGGCTCCGTCGGCATGCGGGCCACGGGACGCTCCTCGCCGGAGGTGTCCGGGCCCGACTCGGGGGTGACGAGCGCCTCCAGCGGATCCATGGAAGCGCCTTCGTGCCAGAGCTCGAAGTGGACGTGGACGCCGGTCGCCAGGCCCGTGTCCCCCGCGAGCCCCACCACGTCGCCCTTCGCCAGCACCTCGCCGGTCGTCACCAGGACCTCGGACAGGTGGCTGTAGCGCGTCACCCACTGGCCGTCGTGCTGGACCTCCACCATCTTGCCGTGGTCGCCGTTCCAGCCGGCACGCAGGACGACGCCCTTCTCCGCGACGCCCACCGGCTGCCCCCGGAAGGCCGCCAGGTCCACGCCCGAGTGGCGGCGGAGCTGGCCGGTGATGGGGTGCCAGCGCTCGCCGTAGAGGCTGGTGATGGTGACGGGCGCCACGGGCCAGGCGAGGCGCGGCGGGCCGGCGGGCTCCGGCGGCAGCGCCCAGCGGCGCAGCGTGGACGCGCGCACGATGAGGCGGCCCACGCGCATCACCACCGCCTCCGCGAGCGAGCCCGGCATGTCGCCGTACAGGCGCGCGTCCTGCTCCAGCTCCGCCTCCATCACGCCCCGGGCGCGCGTCAGGTCACGGGGGTCGGTGTACTCGACCGGCCGGTCCAGGAAGGCGTCCAGGGCCGCGTTCACCGCCTCCCAGTTGCGCACCTGTTCCGCGGGCATGGCGCTGCCGCGCTGGGCCTTCGCGCGGTAGGCCTGGGCCTTCTCCGCGAACAAGGAGAGGCGCGCTTCGAGTTCGGGGGAGCGCTCGGGCGTCAGGGGGCCTCGGGCGCGCTCCGGTTCGTGGGGGAGGAAGGGGCTGCTGACGTTGACGAAGCCGTTGTCGCCCGAGGTCGCGTACAGCTCCTCGAAGCTCATCTTCTCCCGCTGCGGCGTCGCGCAGGCGGAGAGGGCCAGCAGGGCAAGGACGGCGGGTCGGCGCACGGCGGGACGAGCCTACCACGCCCCGGGCCGTCCACCTGTTCCCCGCCGTGGATCATTCGCCGCGCCCGGCGCGCAGGTGCGTGCGGTCCGCACCTGGCGTGGCGGGAGCCTGTCCCCGGGTCCCGAGGGACCGTCCGCTAGCTGGCGAAGGCCCGGCGGACGCGCGCCAGGGCGTCGTCGATGTCCGCGGCGGACACGTCCAGGTGGCACACGAGGCGGAGGGAGTGCGGGCCGGTGGGGTTGGCGAGCACGCCCTGCTTCCGGAGCAGCGCGGAGGCCTCCGCCGCCGGACGCACGAGGTCCGCGAACACCATGTTCGTCTCCACCCGCGACAGGTCCACCTTCACGCCCGGCACCTGGGCCAGGC
>JAFADT010000538.1 GCA_023424585.1 Pseudomonadota bacterium | reverse complement strand
CGCTCCTGGCCCCGGGCACGGAGGCGCGGCTGACGCTGCTGCGCGACGGCGGCACCCAGGAGGTGGCGGTGCGGCTCGTGGCCCGGCCCGCGCAGGAGGCCACCGAGGGGCTCACGAAGCGGGGCGGCAGCAGCGCGAACGACCTGGGGCTGGTGCTGCGGGACCTGACGCCGGAGGTGGCCGCGCCCCTGGGCTACGAGGCCTTCCTGGGGGCGCTCGTGTCCGGCGTGGTGCCGCGCAGCCCGGCGGAGCAGGCCGGACTGCGCGCGGGCGACGTCGTCACGGAGGTGAACCGCCGCCGGGTGAAGGACTCCGCCGCGGTGAAGGCCGCCCTGGAGCGGGGCAGCAGCGGGGCCAGCATCCTCCTGCGCGTCCAGCGGGGCGACGCGCTCCAGTACATCGCCATCGCCCGCTGAAGGACGGGCGCGCTACCTGCCGCCCGCGTCCTTGCCGTTGAGCCACAGCCCCAACTGGTTGCCGGTGCGGCCCTCGGTGACGAGGATGGCCTCGATGCGGGCGTTGACGCCGTAGTTCTTCCCGCCGCCCTTCTTGGGCAGCGTCCACACCGACTGCGGCGTGAAGACGACCTGCGCGCGCACGCCCCGCGCCCGGAACATGCGGTCGAAGGTGCCGCCGTTCCACATGTCCGGCGCCGTGCCGCTCACCACCAGGTAGTTCATCACCGGGTTGCCCTGCGCGTCCGTCTTCTTGGGCGCGCCGTGGCACAGGCCGTACTTCCCGCCCGCGAAGAAGGGCGTGATGTTGATGGTGTACTCGTTGGTGCCGGGGTTGAAGTCGCCGGGGGACAGCATGTTCGCGTCGTCCTCGGTGACGATCATGTACAGGCGCTTGCCCGTGTACTTCTTGCGGAAGGCCTCCGCCTGCTGCTTGCACTGCGGATCCACCAGCGCCCCGTCACACTCGCCCACGTACTTCTCCAGGAAGGCCCCCAGCCCACCCAGGGGCTCGGACTCGTCGCGGAGCTTCGCGAAGCGTGAGTCCACGTCGGCCAGGGCGAGCGTGGGCACGAGGAGGGCAAAGGCGGCGGCCAGGAAGCGATTCACGGAGAGGAACTCCCGGAAAAAAGGGGGGAAGGACTGCCCGGCGATGGTGCCACTTCCGGCCGCGCCGGGGGCAGCGCTTTCCCGAGCCCGGAACATGGTGCGCCATGGTGCGTCAGAGTAGATGTAGGTGATTATTTTGCCTACATCTGGCTACCGTGTAGTTTGCCCCTGTCCCCACCTGTTTCGGAGCCCTCCCCGAATGAACACGCAGCCCCAGGAACGCCGCTCCCATCTGCGCTTTGACAAGATTTTTACCGTGTACCTGTCCACGCAGGACGGGATGATGCGGGGCATCGGCCGCAACATCAGCGCGCGGGGCATGTTCATCGAGGTGCGCGACTCGCTCAGCCTGGGCGAGAAGCTGAAGGTGACGTTCGCGGGCGAGGACGGCACGGAGATGACGTGCCTGTGCGAGGTCCGCTACCAGGTGGCGCTGGCCTTCGGCCGCAAGGACGGGCGGCCCGGCAACAGCCGCGGGGTGGGGCTGCGCATCGTGGCCTACGAGACCCTGGACGACGCGCCGCTGCTCCTGGTGGACCGCGAGCGGGTGATGCACTGAGACACCGCGGGGCACGGCCCTTCCCCATGGAAGCGGGAAGACACCGTGCCCCGGGGGGCGAAGCGGGAAGCAGCCTTCAGCCGGCTACTGCGAGAAGCCCTCGAGGAGGTAGTGGGCCTCGATGCGCTTGAGCGCGAGGATCATCGCGGCGCAGCGGCTGTCCACCGTCTTCCCGATGCAGTACGGGCGGCTGTCGTGCATCTCCGTCTTGCGCGGCTGGTTGCGCGAGATGTCCCGGATGATGCGGTAGTTGCGCTTCATGGCGCGCTCGAGGCGCTGATCGACCTCCGCCTCGCTCCAGCGCTCCATGCGCTTGTTCTGGATCCACTCGTAGTAGGACACCGTCACGCCGCCGGCGTTGGCGATGATGTCCGGGATGAGCTCGATGTTGCGCTTCTGCAGGACGCGGTCGGCCTCCGGGGTGGTGGGGCCGTTGGCGCCCTCCGCGATGAGCTTGACCTTGAGGCGCTCCGCGATGTCCGCGGTGATCTCGCCTCCCAGGGCGGCGGGGACGAGGATGTCCGCCTGCACGTCCCAGAGGTCCTTCTTCTCGATGCGCTGGGCGCCGGGGAAGCCCACGACGGAGCGCTTGAGGTTCTTGGGGTCCGCCACGTAGGCGGCCAGCGCGTTCA
This sequence comes from Pseudomonadota bacterium, assembly GCA_023424585.1. Taxonomy (GTDB): domain Bacteria; phylum Myxococcota; class Myxococcia; order Myxococcales; family Myxococcaceae; genus Corallococcus. Next base: position 2,695 of record JAFADT010000538.1, on the reverse strand, counting down.
CGTCGATGCCGTCGCCGTTGAAGATGGAGCCGTCGGCGTCGTTCACGGCCAGCAGGCGCGCGCCCATGTTCGACAGGATGAGGGCGGCGTTGCTGCCCACGTTGCCGAAGCCCTGGAGGACGAAGGTCTTGCCCTTCACGCTCTCGCCGCGGTCGGCGTAGTAGTCCTCGATGCAGAACGCGACGCCCTGGCCGGTGGCCTTGCCGCGGCCCTCGGAGCCGCCGATGCGCACGTCCTTGCCGGTGACGATGCCGCGCAGGTTGTGGCGCTCGCGCTCACCGTCGGAGAACTGGCGGTACAGCAGCGCCATGATCTCCGGGTTGGTGCCCACGTCCGGCGCCGGGATGTCGATGTTCGGCCCGATGAGGCTCTTGAGCCGGTACATGAAGCGCAGGGTGATGGCCTCCAGCTCCTCGCGGCCGTACTCGCGCGGATCCAGCTGGATGCCGCCCTTGCCGCCGCCGAACGGGACCTCCGCGATGGCGGTCTTCCAGGTCATCTCCGCGGCGAGCGCCTTGAAGAGGTCCAGGGACACCTCGCGGTGGTAGCGCAGGCCGCCCTTGTAGGGGCCGCGGGCCTGGTTGTGCTGGACGCGGTAGGCCTTGAAGCGCTGCGACTCACCGGGGACCAGCTGGTACACCAGCCCGTCCGGCAGGCGCAGGTGGCCGTGGCGGATGGCGACGTCGGAGCCCAGCAGGGCGCGGCCGTTCAGGATGAGGTTGCCGTTGGCCAGGCGCTCCAGGCCCTCGGGGTTGCGCACCTGGGTGACGGAGAGGTCGGCGAAGGACTTCGCCGCCTCGGCGGACAGCGGCACGAGCCGGTCCTTGAGCTTCGCGGTGACGTAGAAGATGTGCTCGTAGTCGGGCTCTTCGAGCTCCAGACGCACCCGCTTGTCCAGGCCGATGAGATCCGCCGCGAAGTGGAAGATCTCCATCGCCTCCGTGTAGATGGTGCGCTTGGGCGTAGGGGCCGGGGCGCGCATGAAAGTCTCTTCGCTGGCCATGATGAAACTCGCTCCTTGAGGGCCCACCTGGAATGGGGGCCACTGGGAAAGCGGCGCCCTTATGTGCACAGGCGCTCGGGGGATTCAACCCGTCTGGCGGAGGGGCATTTCTCCAAATTAATGGAGAAATGTCGCGGACTTAGCCAACGCGGTGTGTCACCGCGACGAATGCGCCGTGTCATGAATGTCAGGGCTTCTGGGGGGTAGAAGCGGGCGTGGAGGCGGGGGCTTGAAGATCCCCGGAGAAACTCCTTGCCGGGTCCGGATGCGGGTGGTACTTACGCGCCGCTTTCGGTGCGCCGACATAGCTCAGTTGGTAGAGCAACTGATTCGTAATCAGTAGGTCTCCGGTTCAAATCCGGATGTCGGCTCCAAGAAGTCCAAGGGCTTGGGTGGCTTCGGTCGCCCAAGCCCTTTTTCTATGTTGCCTACGAGGCTCCGCGCCGTTTCGAGTGCCCGCGCGACCGGGCCGAGGAACTGGTGCTTCAAGGCGCCTGACGTCCTCCACTCCCCCCGTCCAAGCGTGGCGCGAACAGCGACCGGTCGCTCGTGCCGGTGCCGAGCGGGAGGACCGCGCAAGCTTCGCTGGGATTGTCGGACCCTGAAGTCAGGATGCCGCGCCTCCTGATTCCAGGAAGGCACCTTCGGGGGGTGTATGAGATTGATTGCAGTGGCGTCTTTGCTGCTTCTGATGGCGGGGTGCGCGACCCCCCGCGTTGTCCATATCGACGTTGGGAATGGGCAGCGAGTCGTCCATGAGTCGGTGGAGGTTGACCCAGTTCAGGTGGGTGAGGACGAGTTCAAGGCGGCCCTCACGCAGCTCCTCCTCGACATGCGAATGGACGTTGCCTTCCGCGAGACGGATGCAGCCGACCGGCGAGGGTGGGTGAGGTCCCGGTCGTTGCTCGCATCCTCGAAGACGCTCGCGGATCCGGGGGCTGGGGCGTCCCCGGAGTCCCTGTATTCGCGCATCTGCCCCGATGGCGACGAGTGCTTGACCCTGGTGGGCGGCACGGGGCTGCCCTTCTCGCGCAAGGACCGAACGTTGATGGCCCTGTCGTTCGCGCTGGACACGGTCTGGGGGAGTGTCGAGGCTGAGATCGGCAAGCTGCTGAACCCGGTGGTGCTCAAGGCCATGGTGACCTCCGCGGCGCTGACCGTGCTCCTCACGATGGCGCTGCCCGAGCCTGTCACGAAGGTCCTCGCCGTGGCGTTGACGGCGGCGATGGTGGCCTACCTGGGGGTGGTGCCTGTCTGGGAGATGGGACGGGGCTTCGTGCGGCTGTGGGACGACGCGGAGAGGGCAACGAGCGTCCTCGAGTTGCAGGACATCGGTCATCGCTTCGGGAAGGTGCTGGGGGCGAACGGCACGCGTGTCCTGGTGCTGCTGGTCACGGCGGCCCTGGGTGGGAGGAACGCGATGGCGGCCCAGGGGCCCCGGCTCCCGGGCTTCCCCCAGGCTGTGTCCCGAGGACAAGCCGAGGCGGGCTTCCAACTCGGAGCGGCGATGAGTGGCGGCGTGTCGTCCATCGCGCTGCCCGCTGCTGGAGTGCTGAACGTGACGCTGGCTCCGGGAGCGACCGCTGCCGTCGCGATGTACTCGAATGGTATTCAGGGTGACGCTGAAGGTCCGGTTCACCACATCTGTACGAACAAGAACCCGGTTTCGGCTGTATCAGGCGGTCCGTGGAC
>JAFADT010000040.1 GCA_023424585.1 Pseudomonadota bacterium | reverse complement strand
GGGCTTGACTACAAGATGCTCAAGCAACTGGCGCGCGCCAGCCTGGAGCATGCCTTCGTGGAGGGAAACAGCCTCTGGGCCCAGCGGGATGTGTTCTCCGGGCTCGTCGCGGCCTGCGCGCAGGACGTGGCCGGTGCGGCCGGTCCGTCCTCCTCCTGCCAGGACTTCCTGAGCACGAACAGGCGCGCCGCGCTGCAGTGGCGGCTGGAGGCACAGCTCAGCAACTTCGAGCAGCGCTTCGCGAACTGACCGCGCGGTGGGGCGGCACGACCCGGACCGCCGTGCCGCCATCCCTCGAACATGGCAACCCGGGCGCCAGATGGTCGATAATCGCGGAAAACGAGGCGCCTCTGGCCTCTCCAACACGCCGCCCCCAAGCGGGGGACGAGGGGGAACAACCATGACGACGACCATCCAGCGCAACTCGCCCCGCGCCGCCGAGCCCCAACCCACGGAGCGCCCCTCGGTGCAGACCCCGGCGCAGCCTCCCGCCCAGAACATGGCGGTTCGCGGTGGCACCGGAGCGGATGGGTTCCAGCCGGTGGCGGGGACCGCGGGCACGCAGACGGCGGCCCGCCTGGGCGTGACGCCCGCGGGGGCGGCGGAGGTGCGGACGACGAGCGCGACTCCCGTGGCTCCCGCGGCGTTGTCGCCTTCGGAGCTGCGCTCGGCGCAGCAGGCCATCTCGAACGCCAGCGACGGCCGGGACGCCACCGCCGTGTCGGAGTGGCTGCGGAACAACCCGGATCCGGCCAAGCAGGCCGCGTTCATGGACATGATGTTCCACTTCGGCCCCGTCGCCGGCGGCATCCTGGACAGCGTGCAGCGGCTGCCGGAGGCGGACCGCGCGCGCCTGTCCCAGGCGCTGGACAATGCCTTCCGCGCTGGCGCGGTGTCGCCCCAGGAGCTGTCGGCGGCGGTGGCCACGTCCGGCCGCGGTGCACAGCCCGGGGCGTCGCACGAGGGGCTCGCGGGCATCATCGCCGGCACCGGCAACCCGGACCTCATCGAGACGTACGCGAAGGCCGAGCTGGACATCGTCCGCGCGAACGGGAGCATTGATCCACAGCGCAGCGCGGCGGTGGCCACGGCGCTGGCGGGCATGCCGCCGGACCGGCTCCAGCGCTTCCTGGCGGCCAACCCCGAGGGCATGGCGGAGGTCATCAAGAACATCAACGCCTCCGGCCCCGACGCGAGCTCCTCCCCGGCGCTGGGCCGGCTGCTGGACGCCGCGGGGCGCATCAACCCGCCCACGGCGGAGACGGTGAAGCTGTTCACGGACTCCATCGACAAGCTGGGCGAGAACCGCGAGTCGCGCGCCGCCGCTGCCCGCTTCTTCACCCAGCATGGTGACGCGGTGCTGGCCTCGCCCACGATGCGGGACGAGGCGGGCTCGCTGCGCCAGGACGGCCAGAAGAAGATGTCCGAGTTCTTCACCCGGACGCTCTTCTCGCCGCCGCAGGACTACGCGGGCAGCGACGCGTTCCGTCAGCACATGATGCAGCGCTTGCAGGGGATGAGCGACGGGCTCGCGCGGCACGCCAACGAGAACCCGCCCTCCATGGATGCGAAGCGCAACGCTCGGCTCATGGGCAGCCTGGTGGGAGCGATCGAAGGCGGCTTCCAGGTGTCCGTGGACGAGCTGAACCAGCGCAACGAGGCCGCGAAGGGCATGGTGGACCTGCTCTTCTCCGCAAAGTCGCTCCTGCCCGACCTGCCCATCCCTGGCGCGGGCAAGCTCCGGGATCTGACCGTGGAGCAGCTCCAGCGCTGGGTGACGTCCAGCATCCAGGAGCGGGCCGAGGATCCCTCGAAGGCCATCCCGTTCCACCGCGCGTTCGGTGAGCGCATCGCCAACCCGGACCTGCGCACCGACTATGACGCCGGTCGGAGCGACGCCTTCGTCAACCGCCAGCGCCGCCTCACGTAGGCCTCCCTGCGGCTGTGTCAGAAGGACGGCAGGTCGGAGGCCAGATGCGATGACAGTCCTCCGTCCATCACCAGGGCGCTCCCGTTGACATAGCCGCCGAGCGGTCCGACGAGGAACGACACCAGCCCCGCCACCTCTTCTGGCGTTCCGAAGCGCTTCCCGGGGATTCGCTCCAGCAGCCGCTGACGCGCGGCGGCTGGGGCCTTCGCCAGCATCTCCGTCTCGATGTAGCCGGGACAGAGCGCGTTGCAGGTGATGCCGTAGGCTCCCCACTCCGCGGCGATGGCCTTCGAGTAGCCCACGAGCGCGTGCTTGGTGGCCGCGTAGGTGGAGGACTGGGCGCCTCCGAAGAGCCCCATGATGGACGCGATGTTCACGATGCGCCCATGGCCCTGCGCCTTCATCCGGGGCAGCGCCCACTGACACAGGTTGCGCACGCCCTCCACGTTCACGCCGAACAGCTGATCCCACTCGGCGACGCTCACCTCGTCCGCGCGGTGGAACGGCCCCCCGATGCCCGCGTTGTTCACGAGCACCCGAGGCACACCCACCTTCGCTTCGAGCAGCTCGAGCGCGGACATCACCTGGTCCCGGCTCGCGACGTCGCAGACCACCGGCCGGGCGCGACCTCCGGTGGCGAGCACCTGCTTCTGGAGCCGCTCCAGCGCGGCTTCGTCACGGGACAGCAGGGCCACCTCGAAGCCGTTCCCCGCCAGCGCGGTGGCGATGGCGGCGCCGATGCCCCGGCTGGCTCCGGTGACGATGGCGACGGGGGCCTCCGGCTGCACCCCCATCACAGCACCCCCTGGGGCGGTACGAGCCGCACCTCGTCGACGCGCACGTTTGGAGGCTTGATGGAGATCTCCCAGACACACTGGGCCACGTCCTCGACGGAGAGCATGTCCGCGGGGCTGAACTCCGGCCGGGACCTCCAGAAGGACGTGTAGACGGCGCCCAGGGACAGCAGGGTGGCGCGGATGCCGAACGCCTTGCCTTCCTCGTTGAGGACGCCGGTCAACCCCCGGACCCCATGCTTGGTCGCGGCGTAGGCCCCATTCATGGGCAGCGTGAGGTGGTCGCTCACGGAGCCGATGTGGATGAGCCGTCCCCCGCCGCGGGACTTCATCCGCCGGAAGGCCTCGCGCGCGCACAGGAACGTGCCCGTGAGGTTCACGTCGAGGGTCCGGTTCCAGTCCTCGAGCGACGTCTCGTGGAGGGGCGTGAAGACGCCGACGCCCGCGCAGTTGATCAGCACGGAGAGGGGCCCCAGCGCGGCCTCCGCCCTGTCGAACATCGACAGCACGGAGTCCTCGCGGGTGATGTCCACCCGCAGGGTGTCGGGCGTCTCCGTCGTGACGTCATTCGCGGCGCACACCACGCGCATGCCCTCCGCGCGCAGCTTGTGGGTGACCGCGCGCCCGATGTCTCCCGTGCCTCCAACAACGACGACGTTCCGCATGCTCAAGCGCCGTGCCCTCTTCCTCGGGCGCAAGCTCACGCGGCCCGCAGGCAGGGTAGTACGGAGCGTCCGCCGCGATGGAGCCAAACCGTGCGGCCTGGATGCGGAGGAGGGGACAGGCCTTGCCAGAGGCACCCACCTGATGAGGCGCGGGCGCAGGGTCCACCGGCCGGAGCCAGTCCAGGCCCGCCGGGCGCACGCTGCCGGGAGGCGGCCTCGGGGCCTACCCTCTGGAGTGTGCCCTGGAGAGACGGCGAGCCTCATCGCCAGGCGTCTCCCTGGCCGTCCGGTGGCTCCAGCGCACGTGCGCCGAGCGCCTGCCCGGGAGTCCGCATGGAGCACCTCCTCACCCACGCCGAGCAGCCCACGGTGACGCGCCCGGCCTGGCGCGCGAGCCGGACCTGGCCCCGCTGGTTTCGATACACGTTGCCGGGGTCCTGGGGTGCGCTCCTCTTCGCATGTCTGGCTTTCACGCCGTCCCTGCTGCCGCGAAGCGGACCGTTCCAGGGCTTCGTCAGCGGCCTCAGCGCGGCCATCGGCTACGGGCTGGGGTGCCTGGGGGCGTGGCTCTGGCGCGAGTTCGCGGACCGCCCCGCGAGGACTCCCCGTCGCCGGGCGTGGCAGGGCTTCTTCGTGACGGCATGCGTGGCCTTGACGGCGTCGCTGCTGCTCGGCTGGCACTGGCAGCAGCGCCTTCGCGAGCTCATGGGCATGCCCTCGCCGGGCCGCGCCGGGTATCTGCTCGCACCCTTCGTCGCGGTGGTCGTCTTCTTCCTGCTCGTCGCCGTGGGACGGGGGCTGCGCGCCGTGACCCGCGCGTTGTCCGGACGGCTCGCGAGGCACATGGGGCCGCGCGCGGCCCGGGCGACGAGCGGACTGGCCGTCGTGGTGCTCACCGCGCTGGTGGCCAGCGGCGTGCTGTGGGACGGGCTCATCTCCACCGCGGACCGCACCCTGGCGGTCCAGGACACGATGACCGACAAGGGCGTGGTCCCACCCCGCACGGCGCTGCGCTCGGGTGGCCCGGGCTCGCTGATCCGCTGGGAGTCCCTGGGGAGGGAAGGGCGCAACTTCATCGGGCGGGGGCCCTCGGTGGAGGACCTCTCCCGGTTCCATGGCACCGCCGTGAAGGAGCCGATCCGCGCATACGCGGGCTACGCCTCCGCGGAGGATGCGGAGGGTCGCGCCGCGCTCGCCGTCGACGACCTGGAGCGGGCCGGCGGCTTCGACCGCGCGTACCTGCTGGTGGTGACGACCACGGGCAGCGGGTGGGTGGTGCCAGAGGCCGTGGACGCCTTCGAGTACATGACGCGGGGTGACTCCGCGATCGTCGCCACGCAGTACTCGCACCTGTGGTCCTGGCTCTCCGTCCTGGTGGATCAGGAGCGGGCGCGGGAGTCAGGTCGAGCGCTCTTCGACGCCGTCTATGAGCGCTGGTCGCGGCTTCCATCCGGTCAGCGCCCGAAGCTGCTGGTGTTCGGAGAGAGCCTGGGCTCCTACGGCGGAGAGACCGCGTTCAGCGGCGAGCGGGACCTGGCCAACCGCACTGACGGGGTGCTCTTCGTGGGGCCGCCGAACTTCAACACCCTGTATCGCGCGTTCACCGACCACCGGGATCCGGGGAGCCCCGAGGTGGAGCCCATCTACAGACACGGCCGCATCGTCCGCTTCAGCCGTCGGCCGGGGAGCGACATCCCGCCCGCGTCCGCGCCCTGGGGCGACTCCCGCGTGCTGTACCTGCTCCACCCGTCCGACCCCATCATCTGGTGGAGTCCCCGCCTCCTGGTGCAGCGGCCGGACTGGCTGCGCGAGCCGCGAGGCGACGATGTCCTCGGGCAGATGGTGTGGATCCCCTTCGTGACGTTCTGGCAGGTGACCGCGGATCTCCCCCTGGGGATGGAGGTGCCCGCCGGCCACGGCCACGTCTACACCGCCGAGCACGTGGACGGATGGGTCGCGCTCCTGCGGCCCGACGGCTGGAGCGCGGACCAGACGGCCCGGCTGCGGCACCTCCTCCTCTCGCGGTGAGGACGGCGCGCAGGGGCTCGACGCCCGCCTCAAGCTGCTTCGAGCGCGCGTGAAGGTGCGCCCTCCCCATGAATCAGCATGCCGCTGTGGCTGGAACTCCCGGGGCGCTCCAATGCCGTGGCGGTGGCAAAACCTCCCCCCGCGCCGCCCTGAATCATCAGTGAATCCAGGCACTTCAAGCCACTCGATGGGCCTCGTGGGGCCCGATGGGCTCCTTTGAGCCCCTCCCATGGGGGAACCCCCAGGTAGGTGGATCCGCTCCGAGGAGGCTCCCCGGTTGCCCTGAAATCACGTATAGGCCCTCCGCACATTTCGCGCGGCACGCGAGCGCCCCGCGGGGCGAGCGGTCAGTGGCCCCCGGGACTGCTCTGGAGGAACGGATGGAGTTGTCGAGTCTCGAATCGAATTTCTGGGCAATCGCCCCAAGCGTCATCGGCGCCGTGGGCCTGCTCTTCGCTGCGTTCTTCTACTTCCGAGTGAAGGGACTCCCTGACGGCGACGCGACCATGAACCGCATCGCGGGCTACATCCGCGAAGGCGCGATGGCGTTCCTCGTTCGCGAGTACAAGGTGCTCGCGGTCTACTGCGTGGTCGTCGCGGTGCTCATCGGCCTGGCGCTGGGCCCCATCGCGAGCGCGAGCTTCGTGGCGGGCGCGTTCCTGTCGCTGCTCGCGGGCTACATCGGCATGAAGGCCGCGACGTTCGCGAACGTGCGCACCGCGCAGGCCGCGCGCACCGGCTCCAAGCCGAACGCGCTGCTGGTCGCGCTGGATGGCGGCGCCGTGATGGGCCTCGCCGTCGCCGGCCTGGGCCTCGTCGGCATGGGCGTCGTCTACTACGTGTTCCGCTCCAGCCCGGAGCTGTCCCCCATCCTCCACTCGTTCGCCGTGGGCGCCAGCTCCATCGCGCTCTTCGCGCGCGTGGGCGGCGGCATCTACACCAAGGCCGCGGACGTCGGCTCCGACATCGCCGGCAAGGTCATCGAGAACATCCCCGAGGACGACCCGCGCAACCCCGGCGTCATCGCCGACAACGTGGGTGACAACGTGGGCGACGTGGCCGGCATGGGCGCGGACATCTACGAGTCCATGGTGGCCGCCATCGTCGCCGCCATGGCCATTGCGCTGACCGCCAACGCGACGCAGCTGTCGCGCCTGGTGGCGGACGCGAACGCGACGGGCAACGCGAAGGTCGCGGGCGTGGTGCTGCCGCTGGCGCTGTCCGCCATTGGCCTGCTGGTCAGCCTGCTGAGCATCTTCATCGCGCGCGCGCTCAAGAACATGAACCCCGCGCAGGTGCTGCGCAGCGCGCTCATCATGCCCCCCGTCATCCTGGTGGGCCTGTCCTTCGTGCTGATGAACGTGTTCGGCCTGTCCCAGTCCATCACGGTGGCGCTGGCGGCGGGCGCCTTCGGCGGCGCCATCATCGGCCTCGTCACGGACTACTACACCTCGTCCACGCCGGTGCAGCGCATCGCGGAGTCCTCCATCACGGGCGCGGGCACCAACCTCATCCGCGGCCTCGCCGTCGGCATGGAGAGCGTGGGCATCTCCATGGCCACCATCGCCCTCGTGGCCTACATCGCGGATCGCGCGCTCGGCCTGTACGGCATCGCGCTGTCGGCGGTGGGCATGCTGGGCGGCACCGCCGTCGTGATGACGGTGGATGCGTACGGCCCCATCTCCGACAACGCGGGCGGCATCTCCGAGATGTCCGGCCTGGGCCCCGACGTGCGCGCCATCACCGACGAGCTGGACGCGGTGGGCAACACCACGGCCGCCATCGGCAAGGGCTTCGCCATCGGTTCGGCGACGCTCACGGTCATCGCGCTGTTCTCCGCGTTCAACCTGGAGGTCAACCACACGCGCCTGGCCAACGGCCTGGCGGAGATGAGCCTGGAGCTGACCAACCCGAACGTCATCGTGGGCCTGCTGCTGGGCTCCATCCTCCCGTTCCTGGTGGGCGCTTCCACCATGCTCGCCGTGGGCCGCGCCGCCGGCGCCATCGTGGAGGAGATCGGCCGCCAGTTCCGTGAGATTCCGGGCCTGATGGAGCTCAAGGCCGAGCCGGACCCCAAGAAGATCGTCGACATCTCCACCAAGAGCGCCCTGCGCGAGATGATCTTCCCGGGCATCATCGCCATCGTCGCCCCGCCGCTCGTGGGCTACCTGCTGGGCCCCGGCGCGCTGGCGGGCCTGCTGGCCGGTGCGCTCGTCGTCGGCGCCACCATGGCCCTCTACATGGCCAACGCGGGCGGCGCGTGGGACAACGCCAAGAAGTTCATCGAGAAGGGCAAGCTGCCGGGGCACGCCAAGGGCTCGGCCGTGCACAAGGCCGCCGTCGTGGGCGACATGGTGGGCGACCCCTTCAAGGACACGTCGGGCCCCGGCGTGGCCATCCTCATCAAGGTCATGAGCGTCGTGTCGCTGCTCGTGGCCTCGCTCATCGCGCTGCGCTGAGCCTCGCCCTGGGTGCGGCGCCCGGGAGGCGGGCGCCGCCCCGCGGGCGGTAGAAGAGCGGACATCCGGCCAGGCGCTGTCGGGGCGGATCAAGGGCGGTGGGCGAGCGCGTGCTTACCCTTCCAGCAGAAGCATCACCGTCGTTCTTCTGCCAGTGAGGGTCCCATGGTCCTGGAGCTGTCCCCGCAGCAGATCCAACTCCTCCACGCTTCCCTGGCCGAGAGCATCGATGCGCTGCGAGACGAGATCATCCACACCGACAAGCGCGAGCTGCGCGACGAGCTGAAGAGCAAGCTCGACCGGCTGCTGGGCCTCCAACGCCAGGTGGAAGCCCAGCTGTACGTGGAGCGGCCAGCCCTCTGAGCGAGGGGCCTCCCGCGCCCCGGACAGGCGCGAGTCCGCCAGCTTCAGCGCATCTTGAGCACCACGCGGAAGCGGGCCTTGTTGCTCATCATCCGAGCGTAGGCCTCCGCCGCGCGGTCCAGCGGGAACACCTCGTTGCGCGAGCGCACCCCCGCGAGCGCGCTGAAGGCCAGGGTCTCCTGCGAGTCCTGGGGCGCGCCGCTGGGCCAGCCCTGGATGCGCATGCGCTTCGTGATCAGGGACAGGCTGCTGACGGGGATGGGCTCCGGGCCCGCGCCCAGGAGCAGCAGCGTGCCGTTGCGCCCCAGACCGCCGAGCAGGTCGCCCGCGAGGCTGCTGCTCGACGCGGTCATCATGATGACGCGCGCGCCTCCGAGCTTCTGGAGGGCCTCGGCGGGAGGGCCCTTCTCCGTGTCGATGTATTCGTGCGCGCCCAGCTCCATCGCCAGGGCCCGTTTGTCCGCGCCGCGCGAGATGGCGGCGGTGCGGTAGCCGAACTTGTGGGCGTATTGGAGGGCCAGGTGGCCCAGGCCGCCAATGCCTTGCACCGCCACCAGGTCCCCGGGGCGCGCGCCCATGTTGCGCAAGGAGTTGTACGTGGTGACGCCCGCGCAGAGCAGCGGCGCGGCATCCTCGGAGCTCATCCCCGCCGGGACCCGGGCCAGCGCCTCCTGCGGGGCGACGAGGTACTCCGCGTAGCCCCCGTCGTAGCTGATGCCGCAGACCTGCTGCTTCTCACAGGTGACGAAGTCCCCACTGCGGCACGCCACGCACTGGCCGCAGTGGCCTCCGTGCCAGCCCACCCCGACGTGCTGGCCTTCCTTCCAGGCCGTGACGCCAGGGCCCACGCGGTCGATGCGGCCCACCACCTCGTGCCCCGGCACGCGGGGGTACTGGATGGGCATCCAGCCTTCCTTGGTGATGGCATCGCTGTGGCAGACGCCGCATGCCTCCACCGCGAGCCGCACCTGCCCGGGACCGGGCTCGGGGATGTCGCGCTCGACGAGCTCGAACGGACCGCCTGCCTTCTGCACCTGCGCTGCTCTCATCTTCCTGGCCATGGCGCCTCCTCGCGGGGAGGGATGGGGATGACGCAGTGCGGGCGCACCTGGAGTGGGGGATGGACGGCCGGGGAGCGAACAATGGGACGGGCCCTGCATCCCCGCGTTGAACAATCACCAGGGCCCGCGGTCTCCATGCCTTGCTTCAGCGACAGGCCCGGCGGGGAGCCTTGGGCGCGTGCCTACCGGCCCGCCTTCTTCCCGACGGCGGGCTTCACGGCGGCTGCCTTCGCGGGAGTCCCCTTCACGGGAGCCGCCTTCACGGGCGTCGCCTTCGAGGGCGCCGCCTTCGCGATGGCCGGGTTCCGCTTGGCGGCCAGCTCCGGAATCAACAGCAGCTCGATGCGGCGGTTGCGCGCGCGGCCCTGCGGCGAGGCGTTGGCCGCCAGGGGACGCGTGTCGCCGTAGCCGGCCGCGAGCATGCGCTTCGCGGGCACGCCACCCTTCTCCTGGAGGAAGCGCACCACGTTGACGGCGCGCGCGACGGACAGCTCCCAGTTGGTGGGGAAGGTGGCCTGGAGCTTCTGCGTGGGCGGCGAGTCGTCCGTGTGGCCCGACACCTGGATGAGCTTGTCCTCCACCTTGGACAGCACGCCACCCAGCCGGGTGAGGACCTCCTGGCCGCGCGCGCTGATGCTGGCGTCGCCTGAATCGAAGAGGACCTTGTCGACCAGATCCACCTGGAGCCGGCCTCCGTCCTGGGACAGGCGGATGGCGCCCTCGGCGATCTCCTTCTTCAGCTTGTCCTGGAGGTCCTCGTAGGTGGCCTTGAGCCGCGTCAGCTCCGCCTCCTGCTCCTGCACCGTCTGGCTGAGCTGCTCCTTCTCCGTGTGGAGCTGCTCCTTCTCCGTGGCCAGCTTCGTGCGCTCCTCCTCTAGCGCGGCCAGCTTCGCCTCCAGCTGTTGCCTCGCGGCCTCCGCGTCGCTGGCTCGGGCCTCCGCCGCGGCCGTCTCCGCGTCCGCGCGCGTCGTGCTGCGATGCGACAGGTAGAGCACCAGGCCCGCGAGCACCGTCACCAGCGCCGTCACCAGCCAGGGCACCCAGGCCCTTCGGCGTTCCTCTTCCATATCGCGACCTCCAGGGGGGAATGGACGGAGGCCACGCTAGTGAAGGGCTCCGGGTGCGCCTCAAGGTGGCTCGGGTGCGTGCAGGTATCTGGAGGTTCATTGTTCCAGCCAGGGCAGCCAGAACCGGGCCGCGGCTCACCGTGAGGAGAGGGGCCCGCACTGTGGGGGAAGTCCGTCGCCCGTCAGGTCGCGAGGGTGTGATTCTCCGGAGTGTTGGACTCCTGGCACATGCACTGCCTTCGCGGCGGCGAATGAGCCCGCGTGCTCCGGTGCCCGCGCGGGTGGCGACAGGTGGAGCCCCTCGACCGCTCGCCAGCGCCGGGGAAGGGCTTCGGCGGCCCCGGCGGCCCCGGCGCCTTCGGCGGCGCGGTGGAGGGCTGCGCTACTTCAGCGTCGACGTGTCGATGACGAACCGATACCGGACGTCGGAGGCGAGCACGCGCTCGTAGGCGTCGTTGATCTTGCTGGCGGGGATGACCTCGATGTCCGCGCCGATGTGATGCTTCGCGCAGAAGTCCAACATCTCCTGCGTCTGCGCGACGCCTCCGATGAGCGACCCCGTGAAGATGCGGCGGGGCATGAAGAGCGAGAACGCGTTGAGGGAGAGCGGCTCCGGAGGGGCGCCCACGGTGACGAGGGCGCCGTCCAGGGCCAGCAGCGACAGGTAGGCGTCCAGGTCGATCTTCGCGCTCACCGTGTTCACGATGAGGTCGAACGTGCCGGCGAGCTTCTGGAAGGTCTCCGGGTTCTGGGTGGCGTGGTAGTGGTGCGCGCCCAGCCGCAGGCCGTCCTCCTTCTTGCTCAGCGACTGCGACAGGACCGTCACCTCCGCGCCCATCGCGCGAGCGAGCTTCACGGCCATGTGCCCCAGGCCACCCAGGCCCACGATGGCCACCTTCTTGCCAGGGCCCGCGCCCCAGCGGCGCAGCGGCGAGTACGTGGTGATGCCGGCGCACAGGAGCGGCGCGGCGGCGTCGAGCGCGAGGCCTTCCGGGATCTTGAGGACGAAGTCCTCGGTCACGACGATGTGCGTCGCGTAGCCGCCCTGCGTGAGCTGGCCATCCTTGCCGGTGGCGCCATAGGTCCCGACGAAGCCCTTGAGGCAGTGCTGCTCCTCGCCCCTGTGGCAGGACGAGCAGTCGCCGCACGAGTCCACCATGCAGCCCACGCCCACGCGGTCGCCGACGGCGTGCTTCGTGACCTGGGCGCCGACGCCGGTGACGATGCCGGCGATCTCATGGCCGGGGACGAGCGGGTAGGTGGCCTCGCCCCACTCGCCGCGGACGGTGTGGATGTCGGAGTGGCAGATGCCGCAGAACTTGATCTCGACGAGGACGTCGCGAGGCCCCAGCTCGCGGCGCTGGATGGCCTGCGGGCCGAGCGGCGACTTCGCGGACGTGGCGGCGTAGGCGTTGACGGTAGGCATACGTCTCTTCTCCATGGGCAATGGGGCCCTCGAGCCCCGTTCACGTGCGGGAGAGATACTCGTCGGACCGTGGGATGACTACGCACGGAGAAGCCAATAGGCTCTTAACGCGTGCTTAACAGTGCCTGCGAAGGCGGTCCACGCGGATGACGATGGCGCCCTTCACGCAGCTACAGGTGTTCCTGGTCGTGGCCCGGCTGCGCAGCTTCAGCGGTGCGGCGCGTGAGCTGGGCGTCTCCACGGCCGCGGTGAGCCAGGCGGTGCGGCAGCTGGAGGAGCAGCTGCGGGTGGTGCTGCTCACCCGCACCACCCGCAGCGTGTCGCTGACGGACACGGGCCGGCGGCTCCTGGAGGGGGCGGGTCCGGCGGTGGGCCAGACGCTCGCCACGCTCCGCGAGGTGGCCGCGCAGCCGGGAGAGGCGGTGGGGCGGGTCCGCCTGACGGTGCTGACGGCGGCGGTGCCCTACGTCATCACGCCCGTGCTCCCCACGTTCCGCGCGCGCCATCCCCGCGTGGAGGTGGAGGTCGTCATCGAGGACCGCCTGGTGGACATCGTGGAGGAGGGCTACGACGCGGGCATCCGGCTGAGCGAAGCCATCGAACGCGACATGGTGCAGGCGCGGCTCACGGACGCGTTCCGCTTCGTGGTGGTGGGGTCGCCCGGCTACCTCGCGCGCCATGGCACGCCCCAGCGTCCCGAGGATCTGCTGAAACACGAGTGCATCACCTTCCGTTCGCAGACGACCGGGACGCTGTACCCGTGGGAGCTGGAGCGCGGCCGCAAGAGCTGGCGCGTGCCCGTGCGTGGAGGCGTCGTCACCAATGACATCCATCTGCCGGCCGCCCTGGCGGAGGCGGACGTGGGGTTGGCGTATGCCTTCGAGCCGGCGGTGGAGGCGCGGCTGCGCACCGGAAAGCTCGTGCGGGTGCTGGAAGCCTATGCGCCCACGGTCCCCGGCTTCTTCCTCTACCATCCCAGCCGCGCACAGCGCTCCGGGCCGCTGCGGCTCTTTGTCGAGGCGGCCCGTGAGCTGGCGGTGAAGGCGGTGTGACGCGGGCCTCAGCGGCCGGTCAGCTTCTCCAGGTGCTCGGGATAGCGAGCACCCTGCACCGTGAGCCGCGCGGCGGCGCCGTTGATTTCCCGGAGGTCGTCCGCGGTCAGCTCCACCTGGGCCGCGCCGAGGTTCTCCTCCAGTCGGTTCAACTTCGTGGTGCCCGGGATGGGGACCATCCACGGCTTCTGGGCCAGGACCCACGCCAGCGCGAGCTGGGCCGGAGTGATGTGCTTCCGGGCGGCCACCGTGCCCAGCAGGTCGACGAAGGCCTGGTTCGCCTTGCGCGCCTCCGGGGTGAAGCGCGGGAGGGTGTTGCGGAAGTCGTTCTTGTCGAGCTGCGAGGCGTCGGGCAGCTTGCCCGTCAGGAAGCCCTTGCCCAGCGGGCTGAAGGGGACGAACCCGATGCCGAGCTCCTCGAGGGTCGGGAGGATCTCCTTCTCCGGCTCGCGCCACCACAGGGAGTATTCGCTCTGGAGGGCGGTGACCGGGAGGACGGCGTGCGCCCGGCGGATCGTCTTCGCCCCGGCTTCGGAGAGGCCGAAGTGCCGCACCTTGCCCTGCTGGATCAGCTCCTTCACCGCGCCCGCCACGTCTTCGATGGGCACGTCCGGATCCACGCGGTGCTGGTAGAACAGGTCGAGGGTGTCCGTCTTGAGGCGCTTGAGGGAGGCCTCGGCGACTTGCTGGAGGTGCTCCGGCCGGCTGTTCAGCCCGACCTGCTTCCCCTGGGCGTCGATGCCGAACCCGAACTTCGTGGCGATGACCACCTGACCGCGGACAGGGGCCAGCGCTTCGCCGACGAGCTCCTCATTGGTGAAGGGGCCATAGACCTCGGCGGTGTCGAAGAAGGTGACGCCCCGGTCGACGGCCGTCCGGATGAGGGAGATCATCTCCTGCTTGTTCGCGGGAGGTCCGTAGCCGTGGCTCATGCCCATGCAGCCGAGCCCGAGGGCCGACACCTCCAGGTTGCTGTTCCCCAGCTTGCGCTTCTGCATCGTGCGTTCTCCTTCGTGATGTCCGTCGCATGAAGGAGATACGGCCCGGTCCTGGCGTGCACCAGCCCGTGGAGGCCCATGGCCTGTGAAGCGCATGTTGATAATCGTCGGCGCTAGAAGTGGTAGCCCAGCCCGAGCACGAGCCTGTCGTCGAGCACGCCCAGCCTGGGGCTGACCCGATGCGCGCGGTCGGGGCCGTCGACGCACTCGCCAGCGTGCTCGTCGCACGGGTTGCCATCCCAGTCGGGAAGGAAGAGGAGGGCGCCCGCGGACAGCCCGGCGGCGGCACCGTAGAAGAAGGCCGCCGCGCACTCACGGAGCTTCGACGTGAAGGCACAGAGCATCAACCCGCCCAGCGCACCCGCCCCCGCGGACACCAGGGTGGCTGTCAAGCGCCAGTCTTCGATGCCGGAATGGGGCTCGCCCGCCGTGGAGAGCAACCGCACGGCGCGCGGCTTGGACTGCCTCGTGGACAGGTGGAGGCCCTGGCTTCGGGACTGGGGGGCGAAGGGGACGGGCGTCATCGCCCTCGCGAGGCCAGGCGTCGTCCACAGCAGCCAGAGCAGACCCCACGCGAGGGTGGACAGGGCCGGGTGCTTCGTCATGCGCGCTGCCTCTTCGAGGATGGACCCGCCCGGCCTGCGGTCCGAGAGGGCCCATCCTCTCCTACATCGCGTGAAGAGTCACCCGCCCGAGGCGGGGTGAACGGCGAACGCTACTGCGCGGTCGCGCAGTACAGCTGGGTGCATTCGATGAAGGCATCCATGCACGCCTGGACCTCCTCGAGGTCGCCGTGCTTCACGCGCTGGAGGCAGTCGGTCTTTTCCGTGGCGCAGTCCGCACAAGTCGAAGCCAGCTCGTCCTCACCCGACTCAGGAGCATTGACCGGATGGACGCAGGCATACCCGGCCTCCCCACACGTGGTGAGGTAATAGCCCTCTCCACATAAGCGATTGCAGTTGTTGGTCAGCGGGCAGACGTCGTAGCACTGGACGGGCATGGCGAACGTCGCCGCGGGGGACAGCGCAAGGGCGGCGGTAACGGCAAGCAGACGGCTGAAGCGCATGGCGGCTCCGGCGAAAGGATGAGCCGCCAGCCTGGTTCCAGCCATACGCCCTGGATATGAGGGCTTGCCGCTATTGAATGTTGGCTGGATGGGCATTGGGGTGATGTGAATGTCTGGCGGGGGACAATGTTGGCGTTTGCGTCTGCCATTGTCGTCCGGGGCCGGCATCTGCTGCGAATCGTGCCTGCCCTTTGTGCGGGCACATCCCCACACCCCAGGAGTGTCGATGAACGCGCTGAAGAAGTCCCTGCTGGCTGCCGCCGCTGCCTTGGTTGTGGCTCCCGCCTCTGCCTTTGCCTATCCGCTCCAGTGCTGGGATACCTGCGGGAGTGATTGCGATGAGCCTTGTTTCTTGGGGACCCGCCGCACCACCTGTGGCGAGGCCGGCTACTGCTTCCAGCCCGCGCAGCCTTCGCAGGAGACCGCTTCGGGCTCTTCGGAGCAGAGCCAGCGCTCCGACGACGGCGCGCGGGTCTGCGATGAAGCCCATGCGGGCACGGAGCAGGCTGAGAGCTGAGCGGTCTTGAGCGTCCACGAGGCCCGGCATCGCGTCCGGGCCTCGTGGTTTCAATCACGCCCAGGATGGGCAGGGACACGGACCGGCGGGTGCCACGGCTGGACGCCGGCTCGACGCAGGCCACAGCAGCAGCCACCCGAGGCCCTGGATTCGCTGTGCCATAAAGGTGAGGAGCGCCGCTGCGGTGACGAAGGCGAGCGTGTAGTTCACATCAGTCCACGCGAACCAGGACGCCGTCGCCGTGCTTCGCGGCCGCGACATAGAACGCGCGGAAGAGGTCGAAGCGCGCGCGGAGCCACTGCCAGGCCTCGTCGATGTCCTGCTCGCGCGGGCACTTGTAGACGCCCGCCCGGCTCAGGTTCTCGAAGGTGAAGTGCTCGCGCTGGGGGTCGAAGTGCACGGCCTCCAGCAGCCGCGCGATGCGCTCCACCGTCTCCGGTCGCGTGTAGCGCAGGGGCACGCCCTGCCCCGCCACCACATGCGGGGCGATCTCCGCCTCGCCCTGGATGGAGATGCCAGCCAGGGAATCGTCGTGGGTCCCCGGTGAGTTTCGGCGACGGTCGGACAGGACGAAGTGCAGGTGATCCCACCGCCGGTCGAGCGCCACGTGTCGTGTCGCCAGGTCGGGGCGGGTGCGCAGCAGCTCCCTCACGGCCTCCAGCAACTGGAGCTCCGCGGGCTCCGGGGCCCCGGGGGCCAGGGCCTCCTCGCGCGGATCCTGGAGCAGCCTGGTGAGGGAGGTCAGCCAGCTGCCCACGCCGAAGTCCCGTCTCGCCAACTCCAGCAGCGGTGAGCCACCGGGGAGGGCCTGGTAGCTCGCATCAAGTCCCATGGGCCCGTCCTAACAGCTCCAGCACCATCGAATCAGCTAGCTCGCGCGGTTCACCGATTCAGGGGGATGGGTCGGCACTGCGGCCTCCGCTGCGTTCGCGGCCCTCCGCTGTCTGGGAATGAGGGGCCCGTGTATCAGCTCCGCGTCATTCCTTCCACCACGCGGAGCGCCCGGGCATCCCCCATGAGAGGAATGCCCGGCGGCATCAGGCCCGTGCTACCTCGTCATGGGCGAGGTCCGGCGTCCAGCCATGCCGCCAACACATCTGCGTGGCAGGGCCCTGGCTTGCACCAGCAGCCCAGCCGCTTGCCGCGCAAGGTCTCCACGTCGCGCAGGAAGACCGGGTCGTGTCGGGTGCGCAGCTCCAGGTACCAGCGGAAGGAGTCGAACGCGTCCGGGCCGGGCGCCATGCGCCGCTGGGCCTCGTCGCGGATCCGCGTGGCTTCGTCCGCCGGCAGCTGCGCCAGCCATGGCTCGAAGTACGTGCGGATCATCGCCTTCCACGTCTTCACGCCCCCGGGCTTGAAGGGATTGCCGAAGCGGCCCGGCACGGGGTTGAGCGGCCCGGGCTTCGCCCAGGCGCGGAAGGCACGGCCCACGTACACCTCACAGGCGTCGTGGACATGCACTGCGGTGGTTCGTGAGTCGGACATGGCGGGTGCATCGTTAACAGACCTGCCCGCCGCACGCCGTGATGGCGGGGAAGGGGAGCGCTCCAGGAACGCTCCCCGACCCAGTCAGCAGGCAGGGCTCACCAGGGGCCGATGCCCTTCTTCTCGCTCGGCGTCTCCGTGTACGTGGACTTGAACACCGAGGCCACGGCGTTGAGCCCCGAGCCCAGTGCCTCCACCGCGCCCTGCTTGAGGTGGCCCTTGGTGAAGCTCGTGAAGGCGTCGCGTCCGAAGTTCAGCGCCTCGCGCTGGTGCGCGTTGACCTCGCTGCGCTGGCCCTTCTCCACCTGGACGACGTTGTCGATGACGCTGTTCTTCGACCGGTCGGAGATGCCGAGGTTGCCCTTGTCGAGGATCTGATTCACGCCGCTGACCGCGTGGCTGTAGTCGCTCTTCTTGCCCTGCGTCGTCTGGTCGATCTCGTGGCGGGAGGGGTTCCGGAAGACGTGATTCGGGGTGACCTTGAACATGGCTTTCCTCGCTGGGGGCGGCGGCCGTGGCCTCCGCCCGCGGTAGGTGATGCGTTGAAAGGATTGTCGGGCCATGTGGGCTTGAGTTTCCTGAAGGCTTTCATTTGCCCACGTATACGTCATTTGTCGTATGCCCCTCCCCGTGGCAGTCGGCGCAGTGGCAGCAGCCGCCAGAAGACGGCAACGTACGCGCCCGCCTCCTCCCACCCTCGCGGACATGATCGCCAACCTCCACGACGCCGACATCCCGAAGCCCGTGCTCGAAGTCATCACCCGCCTGCGCGAGCTGGGCCACCCCACGTACCTCGTGGGCGGCTGCGTGCGGGACATGGTGCGCAGGGTCCACCCCAAGGACTTCGACGTCGCCACCAGCGCGCTGCCGGAAGAGGTGCAGCGCGCCTTCCGCAAGGTCATCCCCACCGGCATCCAGCACGGCACCGTCACGGTGCTCACCGGCGGCAACCACGTGGAGGTGACGACGTTCCGCTCCGAAGGGGACTACCTGGACGGACGCCGTCCCAGCTCCGTGTCTTTCGAGCGCGACATCGTGAAGGACCTGTCGCGGCGCGACTTCACCATCAACGCCATGGCCTACAACCCGCTCGACCGCGAGCTGGTGGATCCGTTCGGCGGCCAGGTGGATCTGCCCGCGAAGCTGATCCGCTGCGTGGGCTCCGCGCTGGAGCGCTTCTCCGAGGACGGCCTGCGCCCCCTGCGCGCCGTGCGCTTCGCCGCCGTGCTGGGCTTCACCCTGGATCCTGAAACGCGCGACGCCATCCCCGCCACCCTGGGCGTGTTCCGCAAGGTCGCGCTGGAGCGCGTGCGCGAGGAGCTGCTCAAGCTGCTCCTGTCCCCGCGCGCGGAGACGGGGCTCCAACTGCTCGCGGAGACGGGGCTGATGGAGTGCTTCCTGCCGGAGGTCGCCCACGCGGACGCTGAGGCCGCCCGGCTCGCCCGCGCCGCCGTGCAGGCCGCGCCGCTGGACGCGGACCTGCGCATGGCCACGCTGCTCGCGGACATCGACACCGCGACGCAGGCGCGCGAGCTGTGCCTGCGCCTGAAGTTCCCCAACAAGTCCGCCGACCTCATCGGCCTGCTCGTCGAGCACGCGAAGCTGGAGACGCGCGTGGACGACGCGGACCCCGCGCTGCGGCGGCTGCTCGCCCGCGTGGGCCCGGCGAACCTGTCCGCGCTGATCGCCGTGGCGAAGGCCCGCGTCCAGGTCCGGGCGCCGGAGCGGATACCCGCGCTGGAGGCGCTGACCTCGCGGCTGGAGGCGCTGGCCGCCGCGAAGCCTCCCCTGTCCGCCAGGGAGC
>JAFADT010000409.1 GCA_023424585.1 Pseudomonadota bacterium | reverse complement strand
ACGTGGCGGCGCTCCAGGAGGATTTCGCGCTCGCCGTTCAGCATCGACTCCGAGCGCGACAGGCCCGGCGCGGCGAAGTCCCGGACGAAGAGCGTGCGCCCCCGCCCCTCCGGCCAGAGCAGCCGGTAGGCGAAGTGGACCACGGGATAGGGGCGGCCCACGCCGACGCTGTCGGAGAAGCGGCCCTTGAAGACGGGGTTGGCGCCCTCGAAGGAGTAGGCGAGCTCCACGGTGTCGCCCACGCGCACGTCGCGGAGGAAGGGCACCACGGAGAGGGCGCCGTTGTAGAGCCGGTTCTGGAGCTCGGACTCCTGCTGGATGACGCGGGCTTCGGAGGGCCGGAAGACGTCCTCGCGGCGGCCGTCGCGGATGCGCCAGATGCCGTGGACGGTGAGCTTCTGGTAGCTCGGATCGAAGCGGAGCTGGATGTCCGTGACGCGGTCGATGCCCTGCGGCGAGAGGACCTTCTGGGCCGAGTGCAGGTAATGCTCGCGCGAAGGGCCCGACACGCGCACCTGCTCCTCGATCAGCAACTGGGAGACGCTGGTCTCCTCCCCGCCCTCGGGCGTCGGGCCTGGGTCCGAAGGAATGGGGAGCGGCTTCACCCACGCGGCGGGAGGCCCGACGCGAAACGGCATGGCGTTCGTCGCCGCCCGCGCGGTCCCAGCGCTCAAGGACAGACACAGACACAGCAGCAGGAGGGACGCCGGCAGGAAGCCCGGTGCCAGGAGGACGGGACGGAAGGTTCGGCGCATGGCGGAGAGGGCGCTCATCATGGAGCCCGGATGACGCGCCGGGCAAGGCACCCCCTGGGACGGAGGGCGGCGTCCCTATCCATTCTCTTACCAGCGAAAGCCGGCTTGCAGGCCAGGTCTGGAATCACCATGACACCGTGACCTGGGGGGCGGGGATGCCAGCGCTGCGGAACGGCCAGATGACGATGGACCGGGAGCCCGTCTGGAGCAACCTGGGCTGCTGAGAGCAGGTGGACGACCCGAACGTGAAGCGCGGGCAGGAGCTGTTCCTTTCCGCCCAGGGGAGTTGGTTGGTGCATCAGGTGAGCGCGGATATGCACAAGGCAATGCGGATGACACGGGAGCAGTTCGAGTGGCTCGCGCTGTTCCACTGCGACGTATGCCCGGGTCTCCGCGCGCAAGCTGTGGCCGTGGTTGACGTACTGGCGCGGAGCGGCGGTAATCGCCTGCGGTAGGGCCTCCGGACCTGGTGGCCGGCTTGGTCTTCAAAACCAATGTGAGGCGCTGAGAGGCGTCTCTGGCGAGTTCGATTCTCGTGCCCTACCGCCATTCTCCGTGGGTGTCACCTGAACGCGCCAGGGGCCGGACGTCAGCACTGGACGCTGTTCGCCGCGCGCGTCTGCTCGACCCAACGGTGCCAGACCGCCGGAGCTCCCCCAGGTCCCGCCCCGCCAGGACTCGGACAGCTCTCGATTCGAGCGCGAACATTCGCAAGCCACTCGAAGGCGAGGCGCTGGTTGGCGCCCCCGGGCCCGTCTTGAACAACGCTGGGTGCTAGCCGTTCCGCTTCGCGAAGTCGTCCATGAAGGACACCAGCGTCTTCACGTGGTCCACGGTCACCGCGTTGTACAGAGACACACGGATGCCGCCCGTGATGCGGTGGCCCTTCATTCCCACCATGCCAGCCTTGGCGCCTTCGGCCACGAACGCCTCTTCCAGCTTTTCGTCCCGCAGGCGGAAGACGACGTTCATGTACGAGCGCGAGGCCTTCTCCACCGGCGCCCGGTAGAAGCCCGCGTTGCGGTCGATGGCCGCGTACAGCAGGTCTCCCTTCTCGCGGTTCCAGGCCTCCACCTGCTTCAGGCCTCCCACGCC
This sequence comes from Pseudomonadota bacterium, assembly GCA_023424585.1. Lineage (GTDB taxonomy): Bacteria > Myxococcota > Myxococcia > Myxococcales > Myxococcaceae > Corallococcus. The sequence continues at coordinate 3,025 of JAFADT010000409.1, read as the reverse complement.
CTTGATCCACGCGAGCACGTTGCGGCAGAGGTAGATGGAGAAGGTCGGGGGCGTGTTGTAGAGCGAGTTGTTCTCCGCGTAGGTTGCGTAGCGGAAGATCTTGGGGATGTCCTTGCGGCCCTTCGCCATGAACTCCTTGTGCACCAACACCAGGACGATGCCCGAGGGCCCGATGTTCTTCTGCGCACCCGCGTAGATGAGCGCGAAGCGGCTCACGTCGATGGGCTTCCACAGGATGTCGGAGCTCATGTCCGCCACCAGCGGCACCTGCCCCACTTCCGGGAACGTGTGCCACTGCGTCCCGAAGAGCGTGTTGTTGCTCGTCATGTGGACGTAGGTGGCCTTCGGGTCCAGTTGGAGCTCGGCCTGGGTGGGGATGCGCGTGAAGCGCTTGTCCGGGCCCACCGTGTTCGCGGCGATGCGCGGCGTGCCGTAGTAGCGCGCCTCCTCCACCGCCTTCTCACTCCACCCCCCCGTCACCACGTAGTCCGCGGAGGCGCCCTGGGTGAGGAAGTTCATGGGCACCTGCGCGAACTGCTGCGAGGCGCCTCCCTGGAGGAAGAGCACCTCGTGGGTGTCCGGGACGGCCAGCAGCTCCTTCACCAGCGCGAGGGCCTCGTTGTGGACGGCCTCGAAGGCCTTGCCCCGGTGGCTGTGCTCGATGATCGACATGCCCGTGCCCTGGAAGTCGAGCAGTTCGTCCCGGGCCCGCTCCAGCGCCGCCGTGGGGAGGCCCGCGGGGCCGGGGTTGAAGTTGATGACGCGCATGACCGTGTCCTCTGGAAGGTGAACCGCGCCGGCATTCTCGCTCGCGGGACTCCGAGGGTCATCAGCAACTTGGGCTCCGCCCCTGAGCATGAACGGCGGGTCGCGCTCCAGGCGTGTCCACGTCAGGGCGGGACAGCAGGGCCCGGCGCTTCCGAGAACCGCGCCGCTCCGGACCGTGCCGAGCCGGGCCGCGCGGTTCCCGTCACTTCACTTCGTCACATCAAGGGTTCTTGAAGTTCTGCGCCACGAAGTCCCAGTTCACGAGGCTGTTGAGGAAGGTCTCGATGAACTTGGGACGCGCGTTGCGGTAGTCGATGTAGTAGGCGTGCTCCCACACGTCGATGGTGAGCAGGGCCTTCTTGCCGTGCTTCAGCGGCAGGTCCGCGTTGGCCGTCTTCATGACGGCCAGCTTGCTGCCGTCCTTCACCAGCCAGGCCCAGCCGGAGCCGAACTGCGTGGCGGCCGCGTCGGAGAACTGCTTCTTGAACTCGTCGAAGGAGCCGAAGTCGCGCTTGATGGCGTCCGCCAGCTCACCCGTCGGCTCGCCGCCACCCTTCGGCTTCATGCAGTTCCAGAAGAACGTGTGGTTCCACACCTGGGCCGCGTTGTTGAACACGGGACCGTCGCTGCTGAGGATGACGTCCTCCAGCGACTTGCTGGCCTCGGGCTTGCCCGCCGTGAGCTCATTCAGCTTGTTCACGTACGTCGCGTGGTGCTTGTCGTGGTGGTACTCCAGCGTCTCCGCGCTCATGTGAGGGGCCAGCGCGTCCTTCTTGTAGGGAAGCTCGGGCAGCGTGAAGGGCATCGGGTGCGTCCTTTCTGGGTACAGTGAGGTTCGTCTTCGTTCGCTACTTCGGGGCGGGCCCTGGCTCCGGGTGCGCCGACAGCGCGCGATACGCCCGGTTCCAGTAGAGCAGCGGTTCTCCGTCCACTCCCCGCTGGATGCGCTCCACGCGGCCCACCAGCAACAGGTGATCGCCGTAACGGTGCACATCCAACAGAGCGCACGCCAGACCCATCAGGCTGTCCCGCACGAAGGCCTCTTCGTCGAACACCAGGCCCTCGGCCTCCCCCTTCGCGCACCGGACGGACACGTCGCGTTGGGTGGCGGACAGCACGCTCACACTGAAGCGACGGGCAGCCTCCACCCGCTTGAGCGTGCGGGAGGTCTGCTGCAACGCCACGACAATCAGCGGAGGCGTCAGGGAGAGCGAACTGAAGGAGCTGACCGTCGTCGCCGCGACCCCGTCCGCGTCACGGACGGAGACCACCGCCACCCCACTCGCCCACCGGGACATCGCCTCCCGGAAGTCCGGGGCCGACACCCCTTCAGTGCCGCTCTGAGTCATGTGGCGGTCTCTACCACCTGGCCCGCCACACGGTCAGCACTTCCTCCAATCCATTGGCGGAATACCAATGGGGTGGCAGCGAGCCGCCCCAGCCCCGGTGAACGGTGCGTCGACTCTCCGACACCCCGGACCCGTGCTCAGGTGACCGGACGCGCCTTGCCGAACTTCTTGCTGAGCCGGTTGTTGATGACGAAGTCCTCCGCCACCAGTCCCAACAGCGCCAGCGTCAGCGCGTGGGGCGAGCGCAGCTCCCCGTCCACTTCCGGCGACGGGAGGATGGAGCGAAGGAACTCCGAGTGCGCGATCTTCGCGATGGCGACCTCCTCGTAGACGCCGAGGACCTCCGTCTCCACCTCGCTCGCGAAATGATCCGGATACTGCGCCTGATGGTGCGCGATCTGCTTCAGCAGGACGGGGTGCTCCACGTTCAAGAGCACGACCCCGTTGGGGCACTCGGGGTCGCGGGGTGACCAGACCGCGAGGTAGCCCGGCCGCTCCACTTCGTCCTTCTTCACCCGCCGACAGTGCGGCAGTCCTCCGCCGACACGGGCGCTGCGGGCGGCCACGGGGCCGGACGTGGCGCCCAGGTTGTCCTGCCCCCTCGGCCCTCTTCGAGGCGAGGTGGTCTCCGGCCTCGGACGCCGTGAAGCGCTCGGCGTTCCAGGCAGCGCCAGCTGACCGCCCTTCTGGACGGGGCTCACGTTCTCGGAGCCTTCCTTCTTCGCCGAGAGCCGGGTCATCTTCCAGCGGGCCCCGAAGCGTTCAATCAGACGCTCTCGCCAGGCCTCATCCTCGATGCTGCGGGCCTCGCCCGTCCGCGCCTCCGCGAGCGCCTTCCGGATGGGCTCCGGCATCTTGTCCGCGAACTCAATGGCCCACTCATTCAAGGGCAGGTCGTCGTTCGAGCC
>JAFADT010000383.1 GCA_023424585.1 Pseudomonadota bacterium | reverse complement strand
GTGCTGGTCGAGGCGGACGCCGAAGTGTCCTGCGTGCCGCCAATGCGCGCCGAGGCGTTGGTCGCGGCGAGCGGGCTGACGGCACTGCCGTTTGGGGGCGCCGCGCCGGTCGCCGAGATCGAGCCGTTCGCGACCAGCGCCGGGAAGGCCGGGGACACGAGCGTGGGTCGCGTGATGGCCTGCGCGAAGCGCACCGTGCGCGGCGAGGACTGCGACAGGCGGTCCATCAGCGCGAGCAGGCGTCGCTGCTGCTCCGGCGTCAGCTTCGCCTGCGCGTCCAGCAGCCGACCCACGTCCGCGCGGGCGAACCCGTCCTCCTGGAGCGACGACAGCAGCTCGGCGCGCGCGAGGCGCGGCTCCACCTCACCGGGCTCCGCGCGCAGCGTGCGGGAGAGGGCCTGGAGCGTCTCGTAGGCCGTACCGGCCTGCTGGGGCTGCGGCGGGGCAGGGGACAGCTCGGGCGCGGCCACCTCCGCGCGGCGCACCGCCAGCGAGACGGCGACCTGGGCCTTGGGATCCTCGGGCTCGAACCACACCTCGCGCGCCTGTGCTGGCAGCGTCACCACCGCGGACACCGGCGCGGACGAGATGCCCTTCGCGCCTTCCAGGGCGACGTGGCGCGAGCTGGCGGCGCCGGGCATCAGGACCCACCGGCGTGGGTGGCCCACGTCGGTGTGCATGCGCACCACGAGCGGCTCGCCCGCGGTGGCGTTCAACGGACGCAGCTGCACGCGCACCGGCGAGGGCAGCTTCGCGTCCGGCACCCGGAAGCGCACCGCCTGCTTCTCCACCTTCGCCGGCCACTGCGAGCGCACGTAGCCCACTTCGCCCGGCATCCCCTCCGCCTGGGCGGGCGCGAGCGACAGGAACGCGCGCGTGCCCTCCGCGCCCTCCAGCTTCAAGGCGTGCTCGCCCGGAGGCAGGGCGAGCTCCACCGGCTCCACCGGCGACAGCGGCAGCAGCGGGAACGCGATGTTCCCCACGCGCAGCACCGGGTTCGCCTTCGCGCCCGGCGGCGTCATCACGTAGGCGCGCAGCAGGGTCGGGGCCTCCGCCCGCCCCGTGGCCTGCACGTGTGTGGTGCCACCCGCGGCGAGCGGCCACAGCGCGCTGCTCGCCATCGACGCGTCGGCCTCCATGCCCTGGAGGTCCAGCCACTGCGAGGCCTTCACCTCGGTCCCGTCTTCACGAGGCGCGGGCACCACCTGCGACCAGCGGCTCGCGCGCCACCACGCGGCGCGATAGCTCCGGCGGATGTCCTCCGACAGCGGCTCCGCGCGCCATGCCAGCTCCAGCGCGGCCAGCTCGCGGCTGCGCAGCGGATCCCCCAGCGGGAGGCGGGCCACCAGCTCCGACGCCTCGGCGGTGAGGAAGCCCGCGTCCGGCAGGGCGGGCGCGGTGCCCAGGAGCGCGTGCGCGGCGTCTGGCTTGTTCGCGTCCAACAGCTCCTTCGCGGTTCGCAGCCGCAGGTGCCACGCGAGCGGCGACGCATCCGCGCCCTTCAGCGCCTCCACCGCCGCGTCCGTGTCGCGGTCCTCCAGCGCGGCCAGCGCGGTCAGCAGCGGTGACAGGCCCTCCGTCTTGATGCGTCCGTATGTGCCGCGCGCCAGGTCCGGCATCAGCGCGACCAGCCGCTGACGCAGCAGTGACGGGCGGGCGGCGGGGTCCTGCTTCACGACCTCCCACGCCTTCTCCGCCAGCTCCGTCCAGTGCGTCTGGCGCGACAGCGCCTCGGACAGCGTGGGCCGGCGGGACGCGACGCGCGCACGCACGAGCGGCGCGGGGCCCTTCCAGCTCACGCGGTAGTTGTGCTTGCCCGGCGGCAGCGCCACGCGCAGCTCCTCCGCGATGCCTACGCGCTCGCCCGACGCGAGCACCCGCGCCGTGCGTCCGTCCGGCAGCGCCGCGCCCTCGGGCGCCTCTGCCCACGCGGGCTGCGGCGTGAGCTGTGCCCGCGCGAGCACTCCGCCCACGCCGTATACCTCCAGCGTCGGCACCTCCGTCGGCGCGCCGTTGCCCAGCACGGCGCGCGCCTCCAGCGACAGCACGCCCGGGCCTTCCAGCTCCAGCGCCCAGACCGAGCCCTTCACCTCCGGGCGGACCCAGGGCGCGCCCATTCCCTCCAGCACCACCTCCGTGCCGGCGGGACGCGGGCGCTCCACGCGCACCGCCTGACCGTAGAGCGGCGACACCAGCGCCCACTCGCGCAGCGCGGAGGCCTTGCGCCAGTTGCGCACCGCGGTCCGGAAGGGCGAGGACGCGGGCTCGTCCTTCACGAGCTCCGCCTCCAGCGCGGCGTCCACGTCCAGCCGCGCGCGCGTGGCCGCGTCGAACGCCAGCGCCGGGCGCGGGCCCTTGCCGTCCACCCACTGGAGGAGCGCGTCCCGCATCCGCTCCTCGGTGCGCGACGTGGACGTGTGCGTGGGTCGCTCCACCAGGATGCGCGCGTTCTTCGTCGCCGTGACCCACCAGATGCTGCCGGCGCCCATGGGCTCCGCCAGGTACCAGCGGCCCGGGCGCTCGGGCACGCCCTCCTCCTCCAAGCGCAGCTCGGGCGCGTCGTCGCCCTCCGACAGCGGCACGCGCGTGAAGCGCAGCGCTCCGGCGGGGCCGGTGACGCGCACCACGTCCAGCGGCCCCAGCCATACGGCCGCGCCCTTCTGGGGTGTGACCTCCATCGCGCCCGTCACCTGCGGCACGCCGCCAGACACGTAGGGCGCGTGGCCCTGCAGGTCCTCCAAGGCCACCGGCCCGCGGATGGCGCGCGGTTGCCACGTCATGCCCTCCTCGCTGCGGGCGATGACGGACGGCTGCGAGACAGCGGGCTGCGCGATGACGGGCAGCGCCGCGAGCGCTCCCACGAGCAGGGTGTATCGGGCGCGGCGTCGAACAGGAAACATCGGCGCTCAGTCCTCCAAGGGTGCGAACAGAATCTGGGCCAGGAGGGCCAGACGCGCCGGGCTCGCCAGCGCTTTGCGCGTACGGGATGACATTTCCAGGTGGACGAAGCGGGCTTGCGGATACGCCTGGAGCAGGCGGGCCTGCGCGTTCTGTGTCCCGCCGAGCACGCGCGCCCCCGTCGGGAACAGCTTCACTCCGGGGCCGAGCGCCTCCTCCAGGCGTACGGCCACCTTCCGCGCCCACGCTCCGGGCTTGCGCGTGCCGTCGCTGACGACCGCCGCCAGCTCCTCGGTGCGGCCCTTCTGGACCTTGGTTTCGCCGAAGCCGTGCAGCTGCACCACGCGGATGGCGGGGAGGTGTCGCGCGGCCAGGTCCGTCACGGTCTGGAAGAGGTGCTCCGGGTTGTGCGCGACGTCCGCCGGATGCTCCGGGTCCTCCGGTGTCTCTCCGGGCGTGGCCTTGTAGCGGTGCGCGGTGGCGGTCATGAACAGGCGTGGCGCACGGCCTTCCGGTGGACAGGCGAAGAGCGCGGCGCCGATGTCCTCCGTGCCGATGTCGAAGTAGGGGTGGGGGACCTGCACCACGTCGCCGGTGGCGTCGCCCGTGCGGATCACATACGCGCCCGCGCCGTGGTAGCGGTCCGGCCGCTCCCGCAGCACCCAGAAGGTGTCGCGCGGCGTGGTCCACGTCTCCAGGAAGAAGCCCGCGGACGCGGCCACGTTCGTCAGCTCCGGCGGCACGTCCTTCTGCTTCGGCGCGGTGGCCAGCAGGGCGGGCACGAGCTTCGTGAACGCGGCCCGCTCCTCCAGCGTGGTGGGGTGGAATGTCACGGCGTCCACGCGGGGCCACAGCCCGGAGAAGCGCGCGTCCACGCGGCACCCCGACTGCTCGGGAACGTTCACGACGGGGTCCTCCTGCGGCAGGTGTTCTGGCGTGGACCGCGTGGCTGCTTTAGCGCGCTTGCCGGAGCGCGGCGTATCCTGCTTCGAGGGTTTCGAGCCTGTCGCGGCGCTCGGAGTCGTCGTAGCGCTCGAAGCCGTCGCGACGCTCGAAGCCGTCGCGACGCTCGAAGGCGTAGCTATGGTCGAATCCGTCGCGGCGCTCGAAGACGTAGCCGCGCTCGAAGACGTAGCCGCGCTCGTGGCCGTCACGGTGCTCGGGGCCGCCTGGGCCCAGGCGCTCACGCTGGCGCCGAGCACGGACACCACTCCCACGGCCACCAGCGGGCGCCACGACCCCGTCCTTCCGAGGAACCTCACAACATGTCCTCGTCGGGCTGCCAGCCTCCACGGTTCCACATGCGCGGCGCGGTGTCCTCCACCGCGTGGCCGAAGACGAAGAAGCGCGCCCACATGGGACCGGTGCCCAGCGCCTGGATGCGCACGGTATGCACGCCCGGCGCGATGTCCTCGCCCAGCGTCACCGGCACGGTGCGCGCGTACCACTTCACGCCTGGGCGGCCCACGGGCATGGCCGGCTCACGCTCGGAGGCGGGCAGCGCCACGGTGCGCTCGGCGCGCGTGACGCGCGGCACCAGCACGCTGGCGCGGCGCACGGGGTTGCCGCCATCCACCGTCACGGTCAGCTGGGGCTCCGTCGTGCCCTCCGCCACCGGTGTGTAGACCACCACGTTGAGCGTGACGGCGCCCGGGCCCGTCTTGCGCACCGGCACGCGCAAGCCCCCCTGGCTCACCGGATACACCGTGCGCGAGCGCAGGCCATGGCCCGCCGCCGGAGGCCGGTTGAGCAGCGCCGTCAGCCCCGGTGCGGAAGAGCGCAGGAGCACCTCATGCTCACCCGGCGGCAGCGGCGGCAACAGCTCCCTTGCCCGCGTGGAGCGCACGGTGAAGCGGTGCAATGGCTCGCCGTCGAGCAGCACCTCCACCTCGTTGCCCAGCGCCGCCGCGTCCTTCAGCGACAGGCGCACCTCTGGACGGGTGGGCGTGCGCGCGTCGAAGCGTGCACGCACCGCGCGGC
>JAFADT010000317.1 GCA_023424585.1 Pseudomonadota bacterium | reverse complement strand
CCCGAGGGCACCCCGGGGAGCCGCTCCGCCGCGAAGGCCGTGAAGGCCCCCGGGGACGCGACCGGCAGCCGCTCCGCCGCGAAGGCCGTGCGCGCGACGGAAGACTCCGTCAGCGCCCGGGCGCCCTCGAAGACGGGCCGCACCGAGGGCTCCGTGTCCTCCGCCCGGCGCCCGCGCGGAAGCGGGCCCGACTCCGACAAGTAGGCGCCAGCCTCCGCCGTGACAGGTCGCCCCGGGAGCGCGGGCGCCCGTCCCCCGCCCCTGCCGCGCACGGGCCCCACAGCGCCCGGAGGGCCCGCGCGCCTACAGGCTCGCGAGGGCCACGCGGTACAGCGCGCGGTAGCCCATGCGCGGGGCGACCTCGAACCGGTCCGCGTTGAAGATGTCGCGCATCAGCGCCTGCCCATCCGGCGTGGACGGCAGCCCCAACAGCGCCGCCTCCAGCGCGGACACCAGCGGCGCGGGCAGCCCCATGGCCACCGGCACGCCGTCGTTGGGCGCCTCGTCCGTGTACGCCAGCAGCTCGAACTTCGCGCCCATCCCGGGCCCCAGCACGTCCTCCACGCCCGTGGTGAAGGTGAGCCCCGTGGAGGCCGGCGGACAGAACACGCTCGTCACCTCCGCCCGGCCCTCCAGCACCGCCTCCAGCGCGCCCTGGTACGAGCCCGTGAACTGCTGCGACACGAACGCGCGCGACGGCTCCAGCCCCTGCGTCTTCAGGAACGCGCTGGGCAACAGGTAGCCCGCCACCGAGTCACGGTCCACCCACGCCGCCTTCGCGCCCTTCAGCCTCTCCAGCGTCAGCCCGGAGCCCGCCCGCCCCACCAGCGCGGAGCGGTAGCTGGACATGCCCCGGCGCACCCCGCGCGCCAGCACCCGCACGCCCATGGCCTCCATGCGCGCGCAGACGAAGGGCGGCGCCCAGGCCGCGTCCGCGCGCCCTGACAGCAGGTCCTTGGCCAGGGTCTCGTAGCTGGTGGCGACGCTCACCTCCACCAGCTTGCCCAGCGCGCGCTGCAGGAACGACGCGAGCCGCTCCGCGCGCTCGCGCGCCGTCTCGCTGCCCAGGGACGGCGGCAGGCCGAAACGGAAGGAGTGCCGCGGACCTGAGGGGACTTGCAGGGTCATACGCCTCCCTGCTTACCCCTGCTGGTCCAGCCGCGCCACTTCATCGTCCGCCAGACCGAACGTCGCCTGGAGCAGGTCCAGGATGCGCTGCTCCGCGGTGCTCGTCCGGCCGGACGCGTGGGCGATCTTCGTCGCCAGCTGGTAGGCCTTCACCCGCTGGGAGTGCGTGGAGAGGCCGTGCGCCAGGACCTGAAGTCGCTGCGGCAGCCCGTCCGACGCGAGCGCCGCCACGGACTCGCTCACGAAGCCCTGCGCCCGCTCCGGGCTCACGTTCTGGAAGAGCGGATCCGCCGCGAAGCTCTCCACCATCGCGCGGGCCTCCGCCTCCTTCAGCTGGCCGTCCGCCGCCAGCACCAGCACCATCACCTCCGCGAACAGCCGCTCCAGGGGCTCGCCCAGGGCCTCCGACAGGCTGCCCCCCTGCTCGATGACGTCGATGATCTGCGCGACCTCATCCTCGGAGATGCCCAGCGCCGCCTGGAATGTCTTCAGCAGCCCCAGCTCCGACCGGGTGGCCCGCTGATCCGCCAGCGCCACCGCCGCCGCCAGGCCGAAGGCCAGCATCCGGTTCTTGTGGTCCGGCAGCCGGCGGCGCAGCGAGGCCAGCACCTCCTCCAGGTTGCGCGCCTCCGACAGCCGCGCCGCGCTGGACTCCACCAGCAGGTTCAGCTCCCCGGCCTGCGTGCCCTCGAACTCCGGGCGCTCCAGCACGCGCGTCAGGAGCGTCTGCAGCTCGCGCTGGGACACGTTGCCGTCCGCCATGGCGGCCAGCAGCATGGCCTCCACCAGCGCCGCGTTGCGCTCCTTGCGCGCCTTCACTGCCTGCTCTCGAGCCATGGACTGGCGCTCCCTTGCGTGTCGTGGGTGGGGGTGGCCACGGGCCCGTCTTCCGTCGCGTTCAGCGGGTCCGGGTTCAGCGTCTTGTCCAAGAGGTGCGTGGGCCGCACGTTCGACATCGCGTTGAGCAGGCTCTGGCGGACGTTGGGGATCTCCCTGCCCAGGTCCTCCACCAGCTTCTGCATCCGCTTTCGCTGCAGGTTCTCCTGGGACCCGCACAGGTCGCAGGGGATGATGGGGAACTGCTTCTCCTGCGCGAACTGGAGGATCTCCTTCTCCGGCGCGTAGCACAGCGGCCGGATGACCACGTTGCGGCCGTCGTCGCTCTTGAGGAGCGGCGGCATGGCCTTGAGGCTCCCGGCGAAGAACATGTTCAGGAGCATCGTGTGGATGAGGTCGTCGCGGTGGTGGCCCAGGGCGATCTTGTTGCAGCCCAGGTGCACGGCGGCGTTGTAGAGGATGCCCCGGCGCAGCCGCGAGCAGACCGAGCACTGCGTCTTCCCGGGCGGGGTCTTCTCCAGGACGATGCTGTAGGTGTCCTCCTTCAGCATCTTGTAGGCGTAGCCCTCGCGCTGGAAGTAGCCCTCCAGGATGTGGCCGGGGAAGCCGGGGTGGCCCTGGTCCAGGTTCACGGCCAGGAGGTCGAACTTCACGGGGGCCCGCCGCTGCAGCTCGCGCAGCAGGTGGAGCATCGTGTAGGAGTCCTTGCCTCCCGACACGCCCACCATGATGCGGTCCCCAGCCTCGATGAGGCGGAAGTCCGCGATGGCCCGGCCCATGTGGCCAAGCAGGCTCTTTTCCAGACGTTGGGCGTCGTTCATCGGCGGCGCCATCCTAGCGGCGGTCCGGGAAAAAACACGTCAAAGGGGCGGGCCGGTCCGCTAGCCTGCTCCCCGCGATGCCGACCTTCCCTCAGGGTGCCGTGGACGTGGTGGACCGCGCGGGCGAGGACGCCGCCACGCGCGTGCTGGAGAGGGCGCCCGAGGTGGCGGTGGACCTGGAGGCGGACGCCCTGCACGCCTTCCGGGCCCGCCTGTGCTTCCTCCAGTTGGGCACCGACACGGACATCTTCCTCTTCGACACGCTCCAGCCGGGCGTGGATCCGCGCCTGCTCTCCCCGCTGATGGAGGACCCCGGGCGCACGAAGTACTTCCACGCCGCCCAGGGCGACCTCCAGTTCCTCGCGGAGGCGGGCGTGCGCGTGCGCGGCCTCTTCGACACGCACCGGGCGGTGACGCTCCTGGGCTGGCCCAAGGTGGGCCTGGCGGACCTGGCGCGCGAGCGGCTGGGGGTCGAGCTGCCGAAGGAGCACCAGCAGTCCGACTTCTCCCTGCGCCCCCTGCCCCCGGGCATGCGGGACTACATCGCCAACGACGTGCGCTACCTCTGCGAGCTGGGCCGCCAGGTGCGCGACGCGTGCCGCGAGGCGGACATCCTGGAGGAGGTGCTCCTGGACTGCGAGCGCATGTGCGCGGAGGCGGAGGCCCGCCCCCAGGTGGGCGCCGAGTACAAGCCCAAGCTGTCGAAGAACGGCCTCTCCACGGCGCAGTACGCGCTCGCGCACGCCATCGCGCAGGGGCTGCACAGGCTGCGGCTGGAGTGGGCGGAGAAGGACAACGTGCCCATGGGCCGCATGCTGTCCAACATGGCCATCACCGACCTGGCCCTGAAGCAGCCGGACACGCACAAGGACCTGGCGCGCGCGGCCGGCGTGCGGGGCGCGGTGGTGCGCGCGCACGGCGACACCATCCTCGCGCTCATCCGCGACCTCCAGCAGAAGTCCACCCGGGGCGAGCTGGACCTGGACCGCGAGCCCAAGGGTCCGCGCGACCCCCACCGGCGCAAGCGCGAGGAAGCGCTCAAGGCGTTCCGCGTCGAGCAGGCCACGCTGCGCAAGGTGACGCCCAGCGTGGTCCTCACCAACCCCCTCATGGAAGCGCTGGCGTCGAAGCCGCCCGCGAGCGTGGAGGAGCTGGCCCAGCTGCCCTATCTCGGGGAAAAGCGGATCAAGCTGTACGGTGACAAGCTGGTGGCGTTGCTCAAGCCCTTTCCGGTGCTGGGAAGCTGACGCTCGCCCCCGACGGCGAGGCAGCCGGGGTACGCTTCGGCTGAATCGCGCGCGGCGCTCGTGCATCCGTTGTCGGCTCGCTGTCCATGGCCCTGGAATGCAGATGTTGAAGGCCCATCTGCGCCCTGGGTGCCGGTTGCGAGAACCGCGCGCGTGCGTACCTTTGACGCCGCACGAAGGGAGGGCCGGTCATGTTGGGAGCCAGGACAGGCGGGGCGCGGACAGAGGTCTCCCGGTGCATCGCCGCGAGCCTGAAGTGCCAGTCCTCGTGTGAGGCGGGCATGGCGCGCCTGACGGCCCAGGGGTTCCCGGCGGATGACGACGCGGTGCGCCTGCTGCGCCAGTGCGCGGAGCTGTGCGAGCTCAACGTGCGCGCGCTCCAGAAGGAGAGCCGGCTGTCGCGCCGCACCGCCAGCCTGTGCTTCGAGCTGGGCAGCCAGGTGGCCCGCGCCGCGTGGCTGGAGGCGCAGGACCCGGACTCGCACGCGCTCGCGAGGGACGCGCTGCACCTGGCGCGCGCGTGCCGCCCGCTGGTGTTCGCGGGCTAGAGGCTCACGCCGTACAGCGCGCCGTACTTGCCGCGCAGGTACGCCAGGAAGTCCTTGTCCGTGAGGCCCTCGCCGGTGATGGCGCGCACGCGCTCCTCCGCGGGCAGCCGGAAGCCGTGCGCGTGCAGGTTCGTGCGCAGCCACCCCAGCAGGGACGACGTGTCGCCCCGCGCGAGGTCCGCCTCCAGCGACGGCAGCGCGCGGCGCGCGGCCGCGTACAGCGAGGCCGCGTAGAGGTTGCCCAGGGAGTACGTGGGGAAGTAGCCCAGCTCGCCCCAGGCCCAGTGGATGTCCTGGAGCACGCCCTGCGTGTCGTCCGGGGGCGTGATGCCCAGGTAGCGCCGCATGCGCTCGTTCCACGCGGACGGCAGCTCCGACACGGGCAGCTCGTCGCGCAGCAGCGCCAGCTCCAGCTCGTAGCGCAGGGCGATGTGCAGGTTGTACGTCACCTCGTCCGCCTCCACGCGGATGAGCGACGGCACCACGTGGTTGATGCCCGCGTGGAAGCCGTCCAGGTCCACGTCCGCCAGCGCCTCCGGGAAGGACTCCTTCAGCGCGGGGAGGTGGTGCGCCCAGAAGGGGCGGCCGCGGCCCACCAGGTTCTCCCAGAGGCGGGACTGGGACTCGTGCAGGCCCATGGAGGGCACCGACGCCAGCGGCGTGCGGTGGTGCTCCGGGGAGAAGCCCTGCTCGTACAGGCCGTGGCCCGCCTCGTGGAGCGTGCCGAAGAGGGCGGCCTGCGGCCACGCCGCGTCCAGGCGCGTGGTGAGGCGCACGTCCTGCGCGTGCAGGCTGTTGGTGAAGGGGTGGATGCTCAGGTCCTGGCGGCCCGCCTCCAGGTCGAAGCCCACGGCCTTCAACAGCCGCAGCGTGAACCGCCACTGCCGGTCCGTGTCATAGGCGCGGCCGGAGAGGAACGCGGGGAAGGGCCGCTTCAGGCCGCCCAGCGTGGCCACCATGGGGATGAGCGCGTCGCGCAGCGCGGTGAGCACCGGCGTCAGGCGCTGCACGCGCATGCCGGGCTCGAAGCCCTCGAGCAGCGCGTCGTAGCGCTCGCCGTCGTGGCCCTGCGCGTCCGCCTGCTCGCGGCGCAGGGCGAGCAGCGCCTCCAGCGCGGGCTGGAAGCGCGCGAAGCGCTTCTCCGCGCGGGCCTCGCGCCACGCCTGGAGGCCCGCCCCCTGCGCC
>JAFADT010000286.1 GCA_023424585.1 Pseudomonadota bacterium | reverse complement strand
CCCTCGCTCGACTCCACTGCCTTGCCCGGCTTCGCGGCATCGCCGCTCGCGCGTGCATCCTCCGCCGGGCTCGTGGGCTCTGCCCACTGGAGGGGCCTGTCCCCCTCCGGCTTCACCTCGTCGACGGTTTCGGAGTCGAACCAGTCCGAGCCCACCGGCTTCGAGGTATCGGCCTCGGAGTCCTCCCGCTCGCGCGCCTCGGCGGAGGCCTTGAGCTCCGCCTCCAGCACATCCCAGTTCGACAGGCCGGCCGCCGCCAGTTCCTCCTCGGTCGGCTCGGAGGGCGCATCTGCCTCCGTCGCCTCGGTCGGCTCGGAGGGCGCATCCGCCGCTTCCTCCTCCCGCGCCACCCCTGCCCGCTCCGCCGCCGCCACGTCGTCCGCGACCGAACCGAAGTCCGTCTCGTCCGGGTCTCCCACGCCGCCCGGCGACGTCCGCGCCTCCAGCTCTGGATCCGGCTCCAGCTCCTTCCACGCCAGCGGCGCCGAGCCGTCCGGCTCCGAGGCCTTCGCCGCCCCGCCGTCCTCGTCCGAGTCGACGTCGAAGAACCCCTCGTCCCCCAGCTTCGGCGCGGGCTTCACCGGCTTCAGCCCCGGCGGGGTGAGCCGCTCCTCGCGGAACGCGAGCTTCCCCTCCGGCGGCGCATCCTCCGCGCCCTCCTGGTTCGGGAACGGGAAGCGCAGCGTGGTGCGCGCCTCCGGCGAACGGCCCTCGGCCGCCGCTTCCGCGCCCGTCGGCTCCCCGTCCCACTCGGAGCCGATGCTCTCGTCCGGATCCTCCTCGCCCCACGCCTCTCCGGAGTCACCCTCCTCCTCCGCCCCGGACTCATGCGACTTCGTGCCCACCGACAGCGCGGAGTCGATGGACGCGATCGCCTCCGACTCCACCTCCAGGTGCGCCTGCTCCAGCGCGGCGTTCACCGCCAGGTTGGCGCCGCGCTCGCGCTGCTGGCTCACGGCGTGCGCGCTGCGCTCCTCGCGCGTCATCGCCGCCACTTCCCAGTCCGTCTGGTTCAGCGGCGCCAGGTCCCCGAACAGCGCGTTCGCCAGCGCGGGGTCTCCGCCCACCGAGCGCGGCGACGTCACGTGCCAGGCCTCGTCCGAGGGAGCGCTCCCCTTCGCCGGCTCCGTCAGCGTCCGGTTCTCCACCACGCGCCAGCCGTCCGCCTCCGCCGGCGCGCGGATCAACGTGTCCACCAGCGACACGAAGCTGGGGCCGTCCAAGGGCAGCGGCGCCACCGGCGCGCTGAAGCCCTCGATGGCCTCACTCAGCAGCAGCACCCGCGCCTTGTGGCCGTCCGGGTGCAGCACCAGTTCCTCCAGCACCACGTGCCCGCGCCCGCTCTCCACGCCCGGCGCGAGCACGATGAGCTCCGGCAGGTGATGCCCGAAGGCGATGAGCGCGTCCGCGGCGGAGGTCGCGAGGATGACCTCGTGCCCTTCGCGGGACAGCAGGCGCCGGACCGCGGCGATGGTGGCGATGTCGTCGTGTACGAGGAGGACCGAGGCGCCCATGGGGGAGCCGGGGAGTCTACAGCATGGCCCCGGGATCCACGTCGATGACGACCTTCACCCCATGGGGGACATCCGCCAACGCCGCCTCCAGCCGGGCGAGCAATGGGGCGAGCGCCGCATGCGTCGGCGCCTTCAGGAGCAACTGCCAGCGCGTCTTGCCCCGGATGCGGGCGATGGGCGCCAGGGCCGGCCCCAGCAGTCGCACCCCCGCCGACGCCGGCGGCATGTGCCGCCCCACCAGGTTCCCCAGGAAGCGCGCCACGCCCGCCGTCTGCTCCGGGTGCTCCCCCTCCAGCCGGACGGCCGCCATGCGCGCGAAGGGCGGATAGGCCAGCGCCTTGCGCCACTCCAGCTCCTGCTTGGAGAACCCGTCGAAGTCGTGCGCCAGCACCCGCTTCACCGGCTCCGCGTCCGGGTTGTAGGTCTGCACCAACACCCGCCCCGGGTCCTTTCCGCGCCCCGCGCGCCCTGCCACCTGGGTCAACAGGTGGAAGGTCCGCTCGGCGGCTCGGAAATCGGGAATCGCCAGGGAGGTGTCCGCCATCACCACGCACACCAGCGTCACGCCCGGGAAGTCGTGCCCCTTGGCCACCATCTGCGTGCCCACCAGCACGTCGAGCTCACGCCGCGCGAAGGACGCCAGGAGCTCCGTCAGCTTCTCCGCGCTCGTCGCGGAGTCCCGGTCCAGCCGCGCCACGCGGGCGTGCGGCATCCGCTCCAGGACCTCCGCCTCCACGCGCTCCGTGCCGATGCCGAGCTTGAGCAGCGGGCCCGTGCACTCGCGGCAGTGGTCCGGCACCGGGAACGCCACGCCGCAGTAGTGGCACACCACCCGGTTCTGGGAGCGGTGGTGCGTCATGCACACGTCGCAGTCGTGGCACTTGAGGGACAGGCCGCACACCTCGCACAGGAGGATGGTGCTGTGGCCGCGGCGGTTGAGGAACAGGATGACCTGCTGCCCCTTGGCCACCGTCTCCTCCATGGCCTGGAGCATCTGCGGGCTCAGGATGGGCGCCTCCTCCGTCACCTGGCCCTCGCGCGGGCGCTCCACGCGCAGGTCCACTAGGTTGATGGAGGGCATGGGCCGGTCGTCCACGCGGTTCTTCAGCTCGATGAGCCTGTAGCGGCCGGAGCGCGTGTTCTGGAGCGTCTCCAGGGACGGCGTCGCCGAGCCCAGCACCACCACCGCGCCGGCCTGCTTGCCGCGCACCACCGCCAGGTCGCGCGCCTGGTAGCGCAGCTTCTCGTCCTGCTTGAAGGACGGGTCGTGCTCCTCGTCCACGACGATGAGCCCCAGGTGCTCCACCGGCGCGAACACCGCCGAGCGCACGCCGACGGCGATCTTCACCGTGCCCTTGCGCAGCGCCTGCCAGTGGAACAGCCGCTCGCGGTCCTTCAGCCCCGAGTGCAGCACCGCCACGTCCCCGCCGAAGCGGCTGCGGAAGCGCCCCACCAGCTGCGGCGTCAGCGCGATCTCGGGCACCAGCAC
>JAFADT010000235.1 GCA_023424585.1 Pseudomonadota bacterium | reverse complement strand
CTCCTGACCGGCGCCATCGTGAAGGAGTATGCCCGCCGGGAGGATGACCGGGAGGGCCGCCGCCCGAACTGCGAGGCGCGCATCGTCACCCCCACCGGACTGCCGCTGCCCCGGGCCGCCACCACCGCGACGGCCGGAAACGCGGACGGCGCCGACCCCTGAGACCGGGTCCGGCGCCGTCACGGTGAAGCGCAGCGGTGGACGTCTTCAGCCCGGCTGGCAGACCTGACGGAGGATGTCGAGCGACTCCAGCGCCTTGCCCGCGCCAATCACCACGGCGGACAGCGGGTCCTCCGCGAGGAACACCGGCAGGCCCGTCTCCTCACGCAGCAGCGTGTCCAGGTTCTTCAGCAGCGCGCCGCCACCGGCCAGCACGATGCCGCGGTCCGCGATGTCACCGGCCAGCTCCGGCGGCGTGCGCTCCAGCGTCAGCTTCACCGCCTCCACGATGCCGTTGACGGGCTCCGCGAGCGCGTCGCGCACCTCGTCGCTGGACACCGTCAGCGTGCGCGGCACGCCGGCCACCAGGTCGCGACCCTTGATCTCCATGGTCATGACCTCGTCCGTCGGGTACGCCGTGCCGATGCCCATCTTGATGAGCTCCGCCGTGCGCTCGCCGATGAGCAGGTTGTACTTGCGCTTGACGTACTGGATGATCGCCTCGTCCAGCTTGTCGCCGCCGATGCGCACGGACTTGGCGAACACGATGCCCGCGAGGCTGATGACCGCGACGTCGGACGTGCCACCGCCGATGTCCACGATCATGTTGCCGCTGGGCTCCGTCACCGGCAGGCCCGCGCCAATCGCCGCGGCCATGGGCTGCTCGATGAGGTAGACCTCGCGCGCGCCCGCGTTGGCGGCCGCCTCGCGCACCGCGCGGCGCTCCACCTCCGTGATGCCGGACGGGATGCCGATGATGATGCGCGGGTTCACCAGCGTCTTGCGGTTGTGCGCGCTCTGGATGAAGTAGCGCAGCATCGCGGCCGTGATTTCAAAGTCCGCGATGACGCCGTCCTTCATGGGCCGGATGGCCACGATGTTGCCCGGCGTCCTGCCGAGCATCTCCTTGGCCTCCTTGCCCACGGCGAGCACCTTCTTGCCGCCGCGCGAGTCCTGCTGCACCGCCACGACGGAGGGCTCGTTGGACACGATGCCCTGGCCGCGGATGTAGATGAGCGTGTTCGCCGTACCCAGGTCGATGGCGAGGTCGCGCGAAAACAGGGTGTGGAGCCAGTCGAACATACGGGGGCGGAAGCTTTCGGAAGGGCCGGGAGTCTCCTCGCCCTTCAGACGGAGTGCGTTGTCGAAACTACTACGCGCCGCAATACGGAGGAAGAAAAGCCGGTACCCCTTCTGGGCGCCGCTCGCTGGACAACCAACCACGCCCGTCCGTCTGTTCCCTTGTCCGCACTCGACTCGCCGCCCGGACGACGGGCCGCGTCCTCTCCAGGACAGCGGCCGGGCGGACCCGCGCGCGGTTCAGCGCTTGATCGAGTACTTCGCGATGGCGTAGAGGGCGCGCACGCCATCCTTCCAGCCAATCTTCTTGCCCTCCTCGTAGGTGCGCCCATGGTAGCTGATGGGCACCTCGAAGACGCGCCAGTTGCCGCGCGCGACCTTGGCGGTGATTTCGGGCTCGAAGCCGAACCGGTCCTCCTCCACGTGCACGGAGCGGAGCACCTCCGCGCGGAAGGCCTTGTAGCAGGTCTCCATGTCCGTGAGGTTCAGCCCGCTCGTCATGTTGGAGAGCATGGTGAGCGTGTTGTTGAGGACGGTGTGCCAGTAGTACAGCACCCGGCGCGGCGACCCGATGAAGCGGCTGCCGAAGACGACGTCCGCCTCGCCGTCGATGATGGGCTGGATGACCCGCGGGATGTCCTTGGGGTCGTATTCCAGGTCCGCGTCCTGGACGAGGATGATGTCCCCCGTGGCCTCGGAGAAGCCCCGGCGCAGCGCGGCCCCCTTGCCCTGGTTCTTCTCCTGGAAGAGCACCCGGATTTCGTTCCGGTTCTTCGGCGTCCCTCCGAGGATGTCCAGGCCCTGCTCGGACAGCTGACGCAGGAACTCGCGGCTGCCGTCCTTGGAGCAGTCATCCACCAGGACGAGCTCCTTGGGGAAGTCCACGGCGGTGCAGCGGCGGAGGATTTCCGCCAGGGTGGGAATCTCGTTGTAGACGGGGATGACGAGCGAGACGAGCATGGCGGCCCCGCCCTATCGCATTTCCCCCGCCAGGGCGACTCCCTTGCACACAAAATTCAGGGGAGGGCCGCTTTCCGGAGCGCGTCCAGCAGGGCCTCCAGGTCCGCGTCCCCGGTGAGCGGATGGATGAGCGTGGTGCGCAGGTACACGCCCCGGGGCAGCCGCGTCTGCACCAGGTAGAAACTTCCACGGGAGACCAGGGCCTCACGCAGGCGGACCTGGAGCGCGTCCCAGCCCTCCGGCGGCACGCGCGCGGGGGTGTGGCGGAAGCAGACGATGTTGCAGTCGGGCTCCACCGCCAGCTCGAAGTCCGGCGCGGCGGTGAGCATCCGCGCGAAGCGCTGGCCCTGGTCATAGGACGCGGTGACGGCCTCCTCGAAGACGCGCGTGCCCAGCACGGACAGGCACGTGTAGACCTTGAGGGCCATCATCTCCTTGGTGCACTCCAGCGTGCGCAGGCCCACGTCGCTGTAGGGGCGCGCGTCCTCGCCGTCGCCGTGGAAGAGGTAGTGGGCCTCCTGGGAGAAGGCGTCGAAGGAGCGCGCGCCGTCGCGGAAGAGCACCGCCGTCACCAGCGCGGGCATGAGCAGCCCCTTGTGCGCGTCCCACACCACGGAGTCCGCCCGCTCGATGCCCTTCACC
>JAFADT010000014.1 GCA_023424585.1 Pseudomonadota bacterium | reverse complement strand
GGTCAGGGCGTTGTTCTCGTCGACGAGCGACTCGTAGGTGGGCATCTGCGTGCCGGGCTTGAAGGACTCCGGGTTGCGGATCCACTTGGCCACCTCCTCCGGGGACTTGCCCTTGGCGCCCTGGAGCTTGGCCTCGTAGGCCTTGCCGGGGGCGTGGCAGGTCGCGCAGCCGAGGGCGCTGAACATCTTCTCCGGGTCGCTGTTGGAGGGCTCCACCTTGGGGCGGCCGTGGGTGGGCGGCGGCACCACCGTGTCGTTGGCCTTCACGGAGCGCAGGAAGGTGTAGAGGGCCGCGAGCTCCACGTCGTCCGCGTAGCGGTACTTGGGCATGGGCGGGCGCAGGATGAAGCCCCCGGGCGTGATGCCGGTGATCATCGCGTGCTTGAACTCGTCCAGCGTCCACTTGCCGATGCCGGCCGTCTCGCTGGGGGTGATGTTGGGCGACAGCAGCTTGCCCTCGCCGCCCAGCGGCACCAGGTCGAACTCGAAGCCGCCGCTCAGCAGCGTCTCCGGGTGCTGCATCTTCACCGCGCTGCTCTCCAGGCCCGGCGAGTGGCAGAAGGTGCAGTCGTAGACGGCGGAGGCGAGGTAGCGGCCGTACTCCACGGAGTCCGCCGCCTTCGCGGGCACGGGCACCGGCTCCGTGCGGCCCTTGTCGTTGATGCCCATGGCGAACGCGAACGCCATGCGGCCCGGCGGCGTCAGCTCGGAGCGCGGCGGCTGCTGCTTCTCCGGCGCGAAGTCCGGGTGCCCGGAGCGCATGAACCCGATGACCGCCGCGATGTCCTTGTCACCCATGTTGGGGAACGGGGGCATGGGGCGGAAGTGGTGGTTCTTGTCGATGCCGTTGATCACCATGCGGGCGATCTCCTGGTCCGTCCAGGCGCCCACGCCCTTCTCCATGTCGGAGGTGATGTTCGCGGAGTAGAACGTGCCCAGCTCGGCCGGGAAGTCGTGCATCCGGCCGCCCACGGGCTTGGTGTTGCCGCCGCCCGCGTGACACTCGCCGCACACCGCGCGGAACACCTGCTCACCGCGGGCAATGCCCTCCGGCGTGCTGTCCCGCACGATGTTGGGCAGCGCGACGTAGTCATACGTCTTGTTGATCTTGTGGGTGGCGACACCCATGGCGGTACCCGCGCCAATCAAGGCCAGCGCGACCAGGACGCCTACGGCGATCAGGATCTTCTTCATCATGGGGACGGTGCTCCGAACGAACGGGGACACGGCACTCCGCCACCCCACGGGACGGGGATGGACGGAGCGGAGGCGTTGCGACGGCGACTGCTACTGCCCGGGCAGACAGGTGGTGAGGGGCGGGATCGACACGGTCGTCGTGGGCACGGTGCTGTTCAGCTGGAGACCGGCGAACGTGACGAGGCCCGGGACCTGCGGGACATCCAGCGGCTGGAACACGAAGCGCGGCCCCTGCCCCGGCGCGATCTCCAGCGTGTCCTTCACCGTGTAGGTGATGGTTGCCGGAGGCCCCATCAGCGGAGGCTGCACGACGACGATGATGCCCACCGAGCTGCTGGCCGCCGGCGGGCCCGGCGGGATGAAGAAGCCGCGCGCGGACTGCAGCGGCGCCAGGGCCGGAGGCAGCGCGCCCGGGGGCGCCCACTCCACGTGGAGCACCCGGCCGCTGGACGCCTCCACCGTCGTGTTGTCCGCCGGCACGCGGAACACGGGGAAGCCCGGGGCGTAGAGCCAGAACACCGTCACGCCGCCGTACTTCGCCGGGTTGAGCAGGTCCGCCACCGTCACGGTCGCGGGGGCGCTCTCCGCGCTCAGGGAGCGGGCCACCGCGTCCAGGATGCCCTGGTCGCTCATCTGGAGCGCTTCGAGGCCCACGCACGCGCTGTGGGCCGGCACCACCGGGCGCACCGTCATGGTGGTCAGGTAGTTGCCCGCCGGCACGGGCGGCAGCGGGAAGGGCCCCGCGACGTCGTTGGCCACCGTCCCCGGCCCCGGCACGGACAGGACGAAGTACGGCGCGCCCCTGCGGGTGGGCACCTTCTCCATCGTCCACAGGCCCTGCGCGTCGGAGGGCACGGGCGCGCCCGGCGCGGGCGGCTGGCCGGTGGCGGGATCCGGCACCGTGTCCTGCAACGTGACGAGCGCCCCGCGCACCACCGAGCGCTGGAACAGCGGGCTGAACTCCGCGTACAGCGGCGGCAGCGGGCACTGCGCGGGCGGCACGGCGCAGTTGGCCAGGTTGAAGAAGTAGGCCTCCGGGTCCACCGCGAAGCCGGAGAGCCGGGTGGTGAGACCCTCCGGCTCGCGGTTCTCGTAGACGGGGCGCGGCGTGAAGTTCGACGCCGCGGGGGTGGAGGAGTTGTCCTGGCAGCCGGCGTTCAGCAGGGCCGCGCCGAGGAGCGTTCCGACGAAGAGGGCTCTGTGCATGGCGGGTCGCGTCCCCTACTTCGCGGGGAGGATGTGGCTGGAGGGAACCTGATCGCCGCCGTGGCACGTCTGCGCGCAGTTCCCGAACTTGCTGGGCGTGCCGCGCTGGCTGAAGGCGATCTGGAAGAACTCGTCACCGTGCTGCGAGATGTGGCACGAGCCGCACAGCCCCAGGCTGGGCCGCTCGGCGCTCTTGCGCGTCAGGTGACACACGGTGCAGTCCGCGCGGTTCGCCGGGTAGTTGGGCGAATTCATGTGGATGCGGTGCACCATCTCCTGCGTGCGGCCCACGGTGTCCGTGTCGTAGTGGTGGCAGACCTTGCAGCTCTCGATGTGATCCACCGACAGCCCGTGGCGCAGGTTGTCCAGCGACAGCACGCCGCGGTGGCACAGCTGGCAGTTGCCCACGTTGCCCGGGTACGTCGTCGGCTCGTCCTGGCCCACCTGGAAGAAGAAGGGGTTCAGCTTCGCGACGCGCTCGCCCATGGACCCGCGGTTGAACTTCACCAGCGCCACGTAGGTGCCCGGCTTCGCGTTCTCCGGCAGCGTGAACGTCTGGCGCGTGGGCCACTTGTAGTCGATGAGGCCCGGCGTCAGGCCCGTGAGCGTGGCGTCATCATAGACGGGGAACGGGAACGGCCTCGCGTAGAACTGGGGCGCGTCGCTGGGGTTGCCCAGCACCTTCAGGTCCTGCAGCGGCCCCGCGATGGCCACGTTGGACATGGTGTCGTTCTCCCCCGTGATGGAGAAGACGCCGGGGACGAACGTCAGCACGCCGTTGGACTGGCCACCGATGATGTCCCGCGCGCTGGGCAGCAGGTCGCTGGAGTGCAGGTGGGCCCCCGAGCTGTCGCGCAGGTCCACGTAGACGCTCACGTCCTCGCCGGGCTTGTAGAAGCTGCCCTCCTTCGGGGGCGAGAACACCAGCCGCGAGTCCAGGCCCGGGCTGCACTGCACCGGGTTGCCGGCGTCGTCGGTGCACGTGGACGGGCGCTCCTCCGGGATGACGTACGTCACCGGGAAGTAGAACGGCTTGTCCGGCAGCTGGCTCCAGGTGGCCTTGAGCGCGCCAGGGCCCGACAGGCGCGGGATGCGCAGCACCTTGAACGGGTTGGTGCTGCCCACCCAGTCCACGCGCGCGATGGTGCGCGTGGTGGGGCTCTGATCCAGGCCGCCCGCGAGGCCCGTCACCGTGCCGGGGTCCTTGTCGCCGGGGAAGCGCGGCGCCTTCAGGTTCTCCGAGCGCCAGGCGAAGCGGCTGTGGCCGGCGTAGGGCGAGGAGGCCAGCAGCTCCGAGCGCAGGTACGTCTGGCTCGCGCGCGAGGCGCCCGTCTCGTCCAGCACCTCCACGGTGATGGTGTCGTCCTTCACCTTCTGCCAGTTGGCGTTGCCGAACTGCACCTCACGCGTCCAGCAGTCCTCCACCGCGCCCGCGAGGCTGTAGAAGGTCCACTCGTCCGGCCCCTGGTTGACGTTGGTCCAGTCCAGGCCGGCGAACACCGACTGGGTCTTGATCCAGTTGAGCGCCGGCGTCAGGTCGGTGGGGTTGGTGTGCTGGTTGACCACGCTCTCCGTCACGGAGAACTGGTTCAGGAAGTACTGCGTGTCCGACAGGATCTGCATCGTCCCCGCCGGGGGCGACAGCGTCAGCGGGTTCTGCGCGAGCGGCGTGATGCACACGTCCGGGTACGGGATGGGCACGCCGTTCTTCGCCGCCATCTGGCCGTTGGGCAGGAAGGCGCAGCCGTTGATGTACTGGAGGCTGAGGCGGATCGCGCCGGAGTTGAGGCCCTGGTACGGGTCGAACCGCTTGGCGCCGCGGCCCGTGGTGGACCCCTCGTCGTCAGTGACCTTGAGGAGGTTGCAGGACAGCAGGGGCACCAGCAGGGCGCACCACGCGCTCTTCAACAGGATTGAGCGGTTCATGGAAGACGAGGCCGGAGGCAGTCAGGGGGAGGAAGGGGAGCAGGTGTCCTCACGCGCGGGCCCACGCGACCCACCATTCCCGACGCCGCCAGCGCTCCGCCACGCGGAGACGGTGAGGTCCGGGAAGGGTTGGGAGGAGAACACCTCATCGGTTCAAACTGACCACATTATGAGAGTCCGCGCAATTCGTGGACTTCGAATCGCGCGGGGGGACTTGGGTGGCCCGGTCGCATGACTCGGGGCGTCGGGCTAGAGGCTGAGGCCAGCGGACAGGAGCAGCGCGAAGACGAGCCCGAGCGCCGCCGTCTTCCCCAGGTAGGGGTTGAGCGCGCCGCCGTCCTCGCGCCAGATGGCGCGGATCTGCTTCACCGCGAGCGGCAGGGCGGCCAGCGTGAAGAGCCAGGCCTTGGGGTGCTCGGGCATCACCGCCCAGGCCACCACCGGGAGCACGAACGCGCCCGCCACCGCCACCGTGTACTCCCACTGCCCGAAGCGCTGGCCGAAGCGCACCACGAGCGTGCGCTTGCCGGCGACGACGTCCGTCTTGCGGTCGCGCAGGTTGTTCACCGCGAGGATGCCCGCGGAGAACAGCCCCATGGACAGCCCCGCCAGCAACACGGCCGGCGTGACGTGGTGGGTGAGCACCCCGTAGCTGCCGCTCACCCCCAGGAGCCCGAAGATGATCAGCACCAGCACGTCGCCCAGGCCCAGGTAGCCCAGGGGGACGGGGCCCGCGGAGTAGAAGACGGCGCCTCCCAGGCAGAAGGCGCCGCCCAGGAACACCGGCCACCCATCCGCCTGGGTCAGCAGCAGCAGCGCCAGCGAGGAGCCGGTGAACGCCAGCGCCGCGGCCGTGGCCACCTCGCGCGCCGTGAGCCAGCCCTTCTGCGTGACGCGCGCGGGGCCCAGGCGCGCCTCGGTGTCCGCGCCCCGCTCGAAGTCCGCGTAGTCGTTCACCAGGTTGCTGACGATCTGCATGAGCACGAAGCCCACCAGGAACGTGAGCGCCGGGAGGGGCTGCCAGTGCCCCTCCGCGTTGGCGAAGGCCCAGCCCAGCAGCGTGGGGGCGATGGACGCGGTCAGCGTCTTGGGCCGCAGGGCGAGCCACCAGACGCGGGCCAGAGGGGGTTTCACTTCAACCGCGACACTCGACGACGGGGGAATCGGGGCGGCCATGAGTCTCCGGGGGAGGGAGCAGGCCCACGGTAAAGCTACAGACCCAGGGGCCGCAAGAGGAGCCAATGATTCACATCGATTCTCCTCATGTATCACCTGTCACATGCCTCCCCCACTCCGGGGTCGGAGCGAATTGTCACCACCGCGTGACGACGCGGGGGTGACAGGAAAGGCAGACGTCACTCGCACCTCCGGTGAATGGCTGGCCGCGCGGTCGGGACCCCTACGAGGTGGCGCTCCGCATCCCGCGCGACGCGCCGCGCGGAGCGCCGCGCCCTCACGGCAGGCGGGCGCCCCTGGGTATGTAGCGCCCCAGACGCCACCCGCGCGGGCGCCGGGCCGTTGGCTTTCGTGCAGCGCTCCCGGTGTGTGCCGTGGGGCGGATGCACGAAAGCCAACGCGGGCCTGTCAAGCGGACAGGCGGGCAGGTTCCAAGCGGGGTCGCAGTGCCAATCCATCGGGGTCCCTGACGGATGAACGAGGGCTGGCATGGACGGACTTCGAGGAACGGCGGCGGTCTTGCTCGCGTGCGCGGGCCTGTGGGCTCCGGGCGCCGCGTGGGCGCAGGCGCCCGACGAGGACGACTCCGGCGACGTGATGTCGGAGGAGAAGCTGGAGGCCCTGCTCGACACGCCGACGGCGCAGCCCTCGCAGGACGAGGTGACGGCGGAGGCCTTCGGGCCGGAGCGGCTGACGCCCTACTTCGCGGAAGGGCTGCTGGCGAAGGCGAAGGCGGAGCTCGACCGGGGCCGGTACAAGTCCGCGCGGGCGCTGCTCGCGACGGAGGCCCCCCCTTCCCTCCCCGGCCGCTTCCTCCAGGCGCAGAGCGCGTTCCTGGCGCGCGACTTCACCACCGCCGCCGCGGAGTTCACCGCGCTCGCGGAGGACTACGTCCCCTTGCGCGACCACTGCCTGATGAAGGCCGCGCAGGCGCATGAGCGGCTGCACAAGCCGCTGCGCGCGGCGGAGCAGTACGGCGCGGTGAGCCCCAGCTCCCCGCTCTACCCGGAGGCGCGCTTCACCATGGCGCGCGTGCTCAAGCGCCAGCTGAAGATCCCCGAGGCGCTCGCCGCGCTCCAGGAGTTCATCGACCACCGGCAGGCGCGCGGGCCGGATCCGCTGCGGATGAAGGCGCTGCTCGCGTACTGCGACCTGGCGCGCGCGCAGGGACAGTACAACGCGGAGCACCGCGCGCTCCTGGAGGTCTGGGCCACCGCGCCCCTGTCCCGGGAGGCGGACCGCGCGCGCACCCTGCTGCGCGACCTGCCCCTGCCCATGAAGTGGCGCGTGCGCCGCGCGGAGGCGCTGGTGGAGCTGCACCAGAACGTCGCGGCCATGAACCTGCTGGCCCGCTCGGGCCCTCGCACGGAGCTGCCGGACGAGCTGGCCTGCCGCGCCCAGCTCACCCTGGGCCGCGCCCTGCGCAAGGAGCGCCAGCACCGCCGCGCCATCCAGGTGCTGGAGCCTGTGGCGCGCGAGTGCCAGTCGCCCGAGCAGCGGCCGCAGGCGCTGTACCTGCTCGCGTACTCACAGTCGGTGGTGCAGCCCGAGGCGGCGGTGGACACCTACGCCACGCTGGCGCGCGACTACCCGGAGCACGGCTACGCGGACGACGCGCTGTTCTTCCAGTCCTGGACGCAGCAGCGCCTGGGCCGCGCCGACGAGGCGCTCCAGAACTACGAGGCGCTGGCGAAGCGCTACCCCGCCGGCAACTTCGCCGCCGAGGCCCTCTTCCGCGCCTTCTGGCTGCACCTGCGCAACGGCGAGACGCAGCAGGGCCTGGCGTCGCTGATGGCGGTGGAGCAGCTGCCGGAGGCCGCGCGCACCGATGACGCCCTCTGGCGCGCGCGCTACTGGCAGGCCCGCGTCCAGGAGAACGGCGGCGCGCTGGACGCGGCGCTCGCGCGCTACGAGCTCATCGCCACCGAGCGGCCCACGGGGTGGTACGGGCTGCTGTCCCGGACGCGCCTGGCGCAGCACGCGCCGGAGCGCCTGGCCCGGCTGGCGGAAGCCTCGGCCCGGCCCGCCGCCGCGAAGACGGTTAACACCGCCGCGCCGGCCGACGACGAGGTCTGGCCC
>JAFADT010000209.1 GCA_023424585.1 Pseudomonadota bacterium | reverse complement strand
CCGCGAGCACCAGGCGGATCGGGTTCAAGTTCCCCCTCCATGCTCCGGCGTGGCCGGCAGCCAGGCCTCCAGCTCCATCCCCTGCCCCGCCGCCGCGCGCCACTCCACGCGCCCGCCCAGCCGGGTGAAGCGCTCGCGCATGCCGGTGAGCCCCGCGCCGGGCGTCACCCGCGCCGCGCCGCCGCCATCGTCGCGCGCGTGCACCCGCACGCCGCCGTCTTCCGTGGGCGCGATGGCGATCCACAGGTTGCGGGCCCCGGCGTGCCGCAGCGTATTGGTGAGGACCTCCTGCACGCAGCGGAACAGCGAGTGCGCCGCCTCGGAGGACTCCAGCGCCAGCGCCTCCGGGACGTCCAGGTGGACGTCGAGCCCCGGGGCCCCCTCCGCGAGCGCGCGCAGCGACGGCAGGAGCGGCACGGGGGCTTCGCGCAGCTCCGTCACCGTGCGCCGCACCTCGGACAGGAGCGTGCGGGCGGCCTCGCGGGCCCGGCGCAGGTGTTCAGCGGCGGCCGGGTCCTTCGCGGTGTGCGTGGCGGCCTCCAGGTTGAGGCTGAGCGCGGTGAGGTGGTGGCCCACGGAGTCGTGCAGCTCTCGGGCGATGCGCAGCCGCTCGCCCTCACGCTCGCGGTTGGCGAGCAGGACCTGGGTGGCCTGGAGCTCCGCGTGGACGCGGGCCAGCTCGCGGCGGGCCTCGGCTTCGCGGACCATCACCAGCGCGGTGCCGAACGTGAAGCCCTGGAAGCCGGTGTAGATGAGCGTCTGCACCAGGGCGTGAAGGAGCGGGCGCTGGGCGGCGAACACGGCGAGCAGCCCCACCACCTGGGCCCCCATCCACGCCAGCGCCCGGCGCTGGGGAAGGATCTCGGGAACCTGCCCGGCGGTGATGGCGAGCAGCGCGGCCTCCAGCCCGCTGTCCCCCGCCGCGGTGCAGACGAGCGCCGCGAGCGTCTGCGCGGCGAGCAGCGGCAGCGCTCCCCTGCCCTGCACCCGCGTCTGGAGCCAGAAGGCCGCACCGAAGGCGAGGAGCGCGGCGCACCAGAGCAGCGTGTCCGGCGCCCACCACGGCGCGGGCTCGCGCGCGAGGTCCTCGGCGTGCGCGAAGCCGACCACGGCCCAGGTCAGCATCCCGGCGACGAACAGCAGCTGGTGGGTGGTGGCGGGCTTCGTCACGGCGGACCGCGCGGACATGACGGAAACCCTAGGCCACCCGGGGCACCGGGGCCATGTGCCGGAAGTCACATGCGGCCCGTGTGACTTCCGCCAGATGGAGGCCGCCGCGCCGGCGCGTACCTTGGCCTCCGGACTCGCAGCACGTCGGAGGCACCCGTGTCGCTCTATCTGCTCGCCCGCTGGCTCCACATCGCCTCGGGGGTCGTCGCGTTCGTCACGCTCTGGCTGCCCCTGGTGGCGCGCAAGGGAGGCCCCCTGCACCGGCGCGTGGGCTGGACCTACGTGGGCGCGATGATCTCCGCCGCGATCTCCGCGCTGGCCATCTCGGGATGGCGCTTCCTCCTGGCACCGGGGGCGCGGCCCATGGACCTCTTCTTCATCTACATCGCGGTGCTCAGCGCGGCCTCCGCGTCCATGGGGGTGCGCGTGCTGCGGACGAAGACCCGCACCGGGGCGAGCACGCACCCGCTGGACCTGGGCCTGTCCGCGCTGCTGCTGTGCCTGGGGCTCTTCACCCTGGCGTACGGGCTGCGGATGAACGTGCCGCTGCTGTGGGGCTTCGCGCCGGTGGGCCTCCTCTCCGGGACGACCGGGCTGTGGTACTGGCTGCGCCCGCCCCGGGAGCGGATGCACTGGTGGTTCCAGCACATGGGCGCCATGGTGGCCTCGGGCATCGGCACCATCACCGCCGCCCTGGTGGTGAACGCCAGGCACCTCGGCATCGAAGGCCTTCAGCTCGCGCTCTTCCTGGGACCCACGGTGGTGGGGGTGGTGGGGCTGAAGCTCTGGACGCGCGCCTACCGCCAGCGCTTCGCGCGGAAGGCCCCGGCGGGAACGGGCCAGGGGCTCCCGGGGGAGATTCAGCCCGCTCGCGCGCGGTGAACCGCCCTGCAAGCCACGGGAATGTGGCTGCTCCTGACCTGGGGATCCGTGAAGCCTGGGTCAGGGGGACAGGCCTCCCATGATGAAACGGGCCTCCCCCTATGCGACCTGGGCGATGAGCTTCGACCAGCGCTGGCGCATGGCCTCGCGGACCTCATATGCGTCGATGGTCCGCGGGACTCGGGTCTTCGTCGTCGCCATGGCCGCTCCTGTCTGGGTTCGCGCACGCATGGCATCATCGAAGGCCGCAAACCCCAAGCGGAAGAGGTCTCGTGAGCGTCGCCACCGTTGAAGAGGGCCCATTGCGGGGTCCCAGCTTCTTCTTCAGCCGGAGCGCGCTCCGCTCACTCGCGCTGGCGCACCGTGACGCCTACGGAGCCGCGCGGCCGCATCCGCACGTCGTCATCGACGGGTTCCTGGGAGAGCGGTTGGCGAGCGCACTGGCCGGGGTCTTTCCAGGCGCGACCGAGGCCCCGTGGATGCGCCGCGACCATCCGGAGCAGGCGGCGCGCCTGGGACAGCTTCAGCGCAAGGGCTTCGAGGGCGTGCCCGGGGCGCTGCGGCACCTGCTCGCGGAGCTCTCCGGCATGGCGTTCCTCGACTTCCTGGAGACGCTCACCGGCGTCAAGGGACTCATCGCGGATCCGCACTTCCGGGGCGCGGGGCTGCACCTCACGCTGCCCGGTGGCCACCTGGCGCTCCACGCGGACTTCAACCGCGACCGCACCCGCGCCCTCTCGCGCCGGCTCACCGTCCTGTACTACCTGAACCCAGGCTGGGCGCCCGAGTGGGGCGGGGACCTGGAGCTATGGAGCGCCGACCTCTCCCGGTGCGAGGCGCGCATCGCTCCGGTCCTGGACCGCCTGGTCGTGATGGCGCACGGCGACACCCACTGGCACGGCCACCCCACCGCGCTGGCGTGTCCCGAGGGACGAGGCCGGGCCACGGTGGCGGCCTACTTCTACACGGCGGAGGAGTCCCCGGACGCGCCGGAAGCCCACAGCGCCCTCTGGGCTCCGACGCGGTCCTGAAACCCCTGTCACTCAATCGTGGAGTTCGTCACCCGGATGGGCGTGTCCGCGTGGTTCGAGATCTGCGGATAGGTCTCGTACCAGGAGCCCCCCTTGTTGTTCTGGATGACCGAGCGGTCGATGCGGATGTCGCCCGAGTGGTCATTGCTCACGAAGAAGATGGCGCTGCCGTGGGCGTTGACCTCGTTGTGCTCGATGCGCGTGCCACAGAGGGACAGCGTCATCGTGTTGCCATCGTTGTAGATGGCCCCGCCGCTGCCGCCGCCGGGCGTGCCCGGCTGGGCGGGGTTGGCGCCGTTGCCGATGGCCCGGTTGTACGAGAAGAGGCTGTTGATGATGGTCCACGACACGCCGATGCTGCTGATGCCGCCGCCGTTGGAGCAGACCCCGCCGTAACCCTCCTTGCCGCCGAAGGTCGTGTTCACCACGTAGACAGGCTGGTCGTCGTACTGGTCGAACACCCGCAGCGCCCCCCCGCCGACGTCGGGTCCGGCGTCCGCGCACACGTTGTTGAAGAAGCGCGAGTTGATGACCTTCACC
>JAFADT010000207.1 GCA_023424585.1 Pseudomonadota bacterium | reverse complement strand
GCGCTACCCCGTGACGAGCGCGAGCGCGAAGCCGTCGTAGCCCTTGCTGCCCACCGTCTGCACGGCGGTGGCGCTCACGCGGGGCTCGGCGGCCACGGCCTCGTAGAAGCGGCGCATGCCCTGGATGTTCGCGTCGGTGCTGGCCGCGTCCACGACGCCGCCCTGGCGCACGACGTTGTCCGTGAGGATGACGCTGCCCTTGCGCGACAGCTTGAGCGCCCACGCGAAGTACTCCGCCGTGCGCGCCTTGTCCGCGTCGATGAAGGTCAGGTCGAACGGCGCCTGGCCCTCCTTCTCCAGTTGGGCGAGCGTGTCCACCGCGTTGCCCAGCCGCACCTCCACCACGTCGGACAGGCCCGCGCGGGCGAGGTTCTCCCGGGCCACCTCCGCGTGCCTGGGCACCGCCTCCAGCGTGATGATGCGACCTCCCGGCGGCAGCGCCCGCGCCAGCCACAGCGTGCTGTAGCCGCCCAGCGTGCCCACCTCCAGGACGCGCTTCGCCCCATGCATCCGGGCCAGCAACATCAGCAGCTTGCCCTGGTTCGGGGCCACGTTGATGGCGGGCAGCCCCGCCTTCGCGCTCGCCTCCAGGGCGGCCTCCAGCGCGGCGTCCGACGCCACCAGGTGGTCGGTGATGTAGCGGTCGACTCGGGTCCACTGCTCCTGGCTCATGGGGCCTCCGTGAAAGGGGCCCTTCCTTAACGCCCGCCCGCGCCCGGTTCCGCCGCTCTCGCACGGCGGAAAACCCATTGGGGCGAAACTTTAAATAGTGCGATGCGACAATGTGGGAGTCAGTAGGGCCCACTCCGTCTCCCCGCCCGGAGGAACACCATGGAAATCAACCGCAAGTCGCCCGCCTCCATCGCCCCCACCACCCGCACGGACACCTCGCGCGCCCAGGGGCCCAAGGCGAAGCCCCTGACGGTGCGTGATGGCTTCGACACCCAGGGTGCGCGTCCGAGCAACTTCGTAGACCGCCCGACGGGCCGTCCCACGCCGCCGGGCGCCAGCGTGCCGGCGTCGGCCTTCGCCTTCGGTTCCTCCAACGTCGCGGTGAAGCCGGGCGCGGACAAGGTGACGGACGCGAAGTCGGTGGACGGCTCGCAGCCCAAGCCCAAGCTCACGGGTGAGCCGGTCATCGCGGTCATCGACGGTGGCGTGGACTACAAGCACACGGACCTGGACGACTCGATGTGGACGAACCCCGGTGAGGTCGAAGGGGACGGCATCGACAACGACGGCAACGGCATCGCGGACGACATCCACGGCTTCAACGTGGGCACCGGCAAGGGCGATCCGTTCAAGGGCGAGGGCACGGACCACGGCACGCACGTGGCGGGCATCATCGCGGCCGAGGACAACGGCGAGGGCAACACCGGCATCGCCGCGGGCAAGGCGAAGATCCTGAGCGTGGGCGGCCTGTACGACGGCGCGGACCTGCTCACCAACTTCGAGCGCTCGGTGGACTACCTGGTGAAGATGAAGACCGAGCACGGCGTGAACATCCGCGCCGCCAACGCGAGCTTCGGTGACTCGTACCGCGACGCCGCGTCCCAGAAGCGCTGGGAGGCCGCCATCCAGAAGCTGGCGGACGCGGACATCCTGCTGCTCGCGGCCACGGCCAACGGCAACGGCAGCAACATGAACAACGTGCCGGACATGCCCGCCAACGTGGACCTGCCCAACGTCATCACCGTGGCGTCCATGGACCGCAACAACGACAAGCTGGCCCGCTTCTCGTCGCACGGCGACAAGGTGGTGGACCTGGCCGCCGTGGGCGAGGACGTGCTCAGCACCGTGCCGGGCAACGACTGGGAGGAGATGAGCGGCACCTCCATGGCCACGCCGACGGTGGCCGGCACCGCCGCCCGCATGTTCGCGGAGAACCCGGACCTGACGGCCGTGCAGGTGCGCGACCTCATCCTCAAGACGGTGGACCAGGACCCGGACCTCAAGGGCAAGGTCATCACCGGCGGCAAGCTGAACATCCAGGCCGCCATCGACGCCGCCAAGGCCACCGTGGAGCAGAAGCCGGAGACGCAGGCCGTCGCCTCGCGCTGAGGGCCGCTCCGACGACCGCGAGCCTCCTTCCGGGCCGGGTGCGCCGCGTGCGCGCCCGGCCCGTCGTGTCTCATGCGCTCACGGGGTGAAGAGCTCCGTGGCGGACACGCGTCCACTGTCGCCATCACCCCCCGTCACCAGCACCCGGCCCGACGGCAGCAGCGTCGCCGCGTGGTTGCTCCGGCCCACCTCCAGGCCGCCCGTGGAACGCCAGACGCGCGTGTCCGGGTCGTAGACCTCCGCGGTGGGTGGGTACGCCTGATGCTCGTCGACACCACCCGTCACCAGCACCCGGCCCGACGGCAGCAGCGTCGCCGTGTGGGACGCGTGCGCCACGGCCATGGGCCCGGTGAAGGCCCAGGCCCCCGTGTTCGGATCATAGATCTCCGCTGTGGCGAGCGCGTCGAAGGAGCCAACACCCCCGGTCACCAGCACCTGTCCCTTCGGCAGCAGCGTCGCCGTGTGAAGGAAGCGGGGGCCCGCCAGGCTTCCGGTGGCGGTCCAGGTCCCCGTCACCGGATCGTACAGCTCCGCCGTGGCGGTCGCGCCATGGCCCTTGTCTCCTCCCACCACCAGCACGTGGCCTGACAGCAGCAGCGTCGCCGTGTGGCCCGAGCGGGCCGTGGCAAGACTCCCGGTGGGGGACCAGACGCCGGTCGCGGGGTCGTACAGCTCCGTGGCGAGGACGGCGGCGCTGCCGCCCACCACCAGCACCTTGCCCGACGGTAGCAGCGTCGCCGTGTGGCCTGTACGAGGCGTGGACAGATTGCCCGCGACAGACCAGGTGCCGACCATGGGGTCGTACACCTCGGTCGCGGCTGTGGGTCCCTTGTTGGAGCTACCTCCCACCGCGAGCACCCGGCCCGACGGCAGCAGCGTCGCCGAGAACGCGTGGCGGGGGGTGTGCATCGAGCCGGTGGGCGTCCAGGTCCCGTCCTTCGGGTGAAACAGCTCCGCCGTGGACAGCGGCTCAATGCTTGAGAAGCCTCCCGCGACCAGCACCTGCCCCGAAGGCAGCAACGTGGCTGAGTGGAAGACGCGGCCCGGGGTCAGCGCGCCCGTGGCGCTCCAGGTGTCCGATCCCGGCGAATACACCTCCGCGGTGGCGAGCTCGAACGTGCCCTCATCCGAGCCCCCCATCACCAGCACCCGGCCGGAGGGCAGGAGCACGGCCGCGTGCTCGTACCGCTGAGCGGTGAGTCCTACCGTGGGAGCCCACGTTCCCGTCACGGGATCGTAGAGCCGGGCCGAGACATCGGTCTTCCCGTCCCCCTTGCCTCCCGCGAGCAGGACCTTGCCCGAAGGCAGCAACGTGGCGGTGGCGTTGACCAGCGAGATGTCCAGTTCGCCGGTGGTGGTCCAGGTGCCCGTCGCTGAATCGTAGAGCTCCGCGGTGGCGAGCGTATTGCCGTCGTTCCGGCCGCCCACCGCCAGCACCTTGCCGGACGGCAGCAACGTGACCGTGTGGAGGTAGCGGTCCGTGGCCATGCTGCCGGTGGCGGCCCAGGTGCCCGCCACCGGATCATAGAGCTCGGAGGTCGCGCGGGAGCCGCTCATGGTGAAGCCCCCCGTCACCAGCACCTTGCCCGACGGCAGCACCGTGAGCGCGTGGCGCGAGCGGCCCGCGGACATGCTCCCCGTGCTGCTCCAGAGCCCGGTCGTCGGGTCATAGACCTCCGCCGTGGCGATGCCCGCCCCCGAGGTGTAGCCGCCCGACACCAGCACCTTGCCCGACGGCAGCAGGACCGCCGTGTGCATGTATCGGCTGGTGGACATGCCGCCGGTGGCGTCCCAGGTCCCCGACGCCGGGTCGTAGAGCTCCGCCGACGCCGTGATGGTCGACCCGGTGTCACCTCCGGTGACCAGCACCTTGCCCGACGGCAGCAGCGTCGCCGTGTGGTACCTGCGCGCCGTGCCCATGGCGCCCGTGGTGGTCCACGCCCCCGTCGAGGGGTCGAACAGCTCCGCGGTGGCGGCCTGGGAGCCTCCCGTCACCAGCACCTTGCCCGACGGCAACACCGTCGCGGTGGGCGTGGAGCGGCTCTTCGACATGTCCCCCGTCCGCATCCACGTGGGGCAGTCCGGGATGCCGACGGCGACGAACGACGCCTCGGCCGACAGGTCCAGTGCGTTGGTGACGGTCACCGTGAACGACGCCACGACTCCGGGAGGCAGGCACCGCGGCGCCGTCCAGGCGATCTGGCTCGTGGTGTCCGAGTCCTTCACCGCGCCCTGGAGCCCGATGCTCGTGGTCCAGGAGAAGCGCAGCGCGCTGCCCTGGGGGTCCTGCGCGGAGGCGCGGAAGGTGAGCTGACCGCCCCCCTCCACGTAGTTCGAGGCCGCAGGGGCCTCCAGGAACAGCGGGGGCCGCGACGTGCCCGCGTCGTCGCTCCCCGCGTCATTCGAGCCCGCGTCCCCGCCCTCGCCTCCATCCCCCGCGCCGGAGTCCTGGGCGCCGCAGCGCTCCGGGTTGCGCAGGCAGAACTCGCGTCCCTCCTGCTCGAAGTCGGTGCAGCCGGCGAGCGCGGCCAGCAGCCCGCCCACCCAGAGGATGCGAAGCACGCGCGCGCTCATGGCCACCTCCCGGACACGAAGGCGGACGTCCCGTCCGTCCCCAGTTGGACTCCCAGCTTCTCCGGAGGCCCGCCCAGCAGGAACATGCCCGCGGAGAGCCCCAGCCCCGCCACGCCCGCGCCCGCGAGCACCAGGCCCACCGCCTGGAACGTCTTTCCCCGCGACACGCTCCGGTCCACATCCTGGGAGGTCGCGAGGCTCACGTCATCGCGCCGCAGCCGGGAGCGCTCGCTCCGGGCCTGGAGAGAGGACACCCCGCCGCCCACCAGCAGCACCCCACCCACCGTCGCGGGGATCCACGCGCGGCTTCGCAGCGTCGCGGACGTGGAGACCTCCGGCGCGGCGGTCACGGGCGCAGGCGCGGGCAAGGGCAGGGGCGCGGGCGTGGCCTGCGGGTCCGTGGGCATGACGGGCTCGGGAGGCGCGGTGGCCACCGGCGGAGGCGCCGGGGGCGGCGCCGGCGCCACGGGCACCTCCTGCTCCGCCAGCTCACGCAGCACCTGCCGCCGCACGGCCTCGAAGCGCTGCTCCACCTTGGGCGAGACCTTCAACGGCAGCTCCGCCACCGGCTGGAGCAGCAGCGCCACCCGGAAGGCGGCGTTGGACGATTCCGTCCGGCCCAGGTCCGCCAGGATGACGCCCTCGTAGAGCGACAGGAGCACATCGTCCGCCTCCCCCAAGGCATGTCCCCGGGCGCGGGACAGCTCCGCCAGCGCGCGTTCGTATTCGAGCGCGTCATAGAGCTGGCGCGCCGCGGTCACATGCGTCTGGAAGGGCCCCTGCGCCTCGGCCCGCCCTCCGGATGGAGCGAGCACGAGCCCCACCCCCAAGAGCCACGCCAGCACGAGCCTTCGTCCCTGGAGCCCGAAGCTTGATCCCTGTGCGCACATCATGAAGTCCCCCGGTCGTCGCGAACCCCTACTCTACAGGCGGGCACGCACGGCACGTGAACCCCTTCTGTTAGGGTGCGCGAGAACGGCCCCTTCGTCCCCACGCCCGTGAGCCCTCCATGCGCGCGCCTTCCGTGATCCGTCTCATCGTGCTGTCCGTGCCCCTCCTCGCAGCGCCCGCGTGGGCCATCGAGCGCTGCTCGTTCAAGGGCGAGTCGATCAACCTGGACAACGGACACTCCACCGCGAACCTCACCGGCACCGTGCGCTGCGTGGACGAGGACACGAAGAAGGAGACGCACACCGTCTCCTTCAAGGACGGCAAGAAGGACGGCTGGGAGGTGCGCCGCTGGTCCGACGGCCGCGCCATCGAGCAGGAGTACCGCGCCGACAAGCGGCACGGCGGCTTCAAGCGCTACGAGGACGGCCGGCTGGTGGAGACCTCCCGGTACGTGGACGACCACGAGCAAGGCGAGTCGCTGCGCTACCACCCCAACGGCAAGGTGTCCCGGCGCGTGGACCGACAGCCGGAGGACGCGAAGAGCGCCTTCGCGGACTACGACGAGGCCGGGCGGCTCACCAAGGCGGGCTGCGGCCTCCAGGCGTCCTGGGAGGCGGGCCTGAAGGACTGCGTCTGGAAGGGGCCCTCGCCGCTCGTGTTCTTCCACCCGAACGGCCAGAAGCGCGCCGTCATCCGGATGAAGGACGGGCGGCGCGAGGGCGTGACGGAGCTCTTCGACAAGGACGGGCAGCGCCTCGCGACCCAGGCGTTCTCCGCGGGCCTGCTCGATGGCGTGAGCACGCAGTACGCCGCCGGGAAGGCCCTCCGCTCCACGACCTGGGTCAAGGGCGAGAAGGAGGGCGACGAGACGGAGTTCTTCAACGACGGCGGCAGGAAGCAGGTCGTCACCTGGAAGAACCGCCAGCAGGTGAAGCGCGTGGAGTACTTCCAGAACGGCGAGCGCAAGCACGAGCTCGTCGTGACCGGAGACCGCGCGGTGGAGTCCTATTTCGAGGACGACGGCGCGCTGCGCGAGCGGCAGAACCAGGTCAGGGCGGACTGGCACAACGGCTTCGTGCCCGATGGCGTGACGGAGACCTTCCTCCCGGACGGCGGCCCCGAGAGCCGCGAGCACTACGTGAAGGGCAAGGCGGAGGGCCGCCGCCAGGTGTGGGCGGAGAACGGAACCCTCATCGAGGACTCGCAGTGGGGTGGCGACCGCGTCACCGAGCGCAAGCGCTGGAGCCCCGACGGCGGCCTCGAGGAGGACGAGGCCTTCTACGAGGACGGCTCGCGCAAGAAGAAGAAGTAGCGCGGCCCGGCATCACCGCGGAGCGGTCACGCGCGGGGGAGCCCTCCCGGAGCGCGCTGGAGGCGGAGCGCGTCCGCTCCCACGCGGAGCCGCGGACGCGAGAGGGGGCGCGAGCACCGCCCCCTCCCGGGCCTCCTCGAGCCAGCCTCAGTCGCGCTGGATGGCGCTCTTCGGGACCAGGATGACGACCTCCTTGCAGTCCGAGTAGATGATGGAGCTCATGTCCTGGTAGTTGTGGGTCGTCTTGCCGCCGTTGCGCACGATGCCCATGTCGTTGCCCTTGGACCCGCCGCTGTAGTCCCAGCCGTGGCGCGACTGGAAGATGATGGCGCCGTCCGGCACCTTCCCGTCCGCCACGAGCTTGCGGTACTGGTCCGCGGTCACGACGTTCGCGGTGGCGTTGCCGTAGGGGCTCTTGATGGCCTTCTGCTGAGCGCCCGGGAACGGGATGGACTCCCAGCCGTTGCGCAGCATCTGCGCCATGCCGCCGCGGGGGTTGTTCGGGTCGTTGCCCGTCGCCGCCGGCGTGTTCGGGATGCCCAGCCGGCTCATGTTGTCCAGCGTGGTGCGCACGCAGTAGCCCGTCTCGCCGTTGTTCAGGCGCGACGTGGCCAGCTTCTTCAGCGTGGGGTCGTTGGTGTTGATGCGGACGCCGTTGCCCAGCACCGCGCCGTTGTTGTTCGTGCCCTGGGTGTTGTTCGTGCCCTGGGTGTTGTTCGTCCCGTTGGTCGTGTTGGTGCCGCCGGGGCGGCGGGCCTGCTGGAGCGCCTTGAAGGTGTCAGGGCCAATCTGGCCGTGGTTGGCGCCCGCCTTCACGCCGTGCGTGCGCTGGAAGTCCTCCACGGCCTTCTTCGTCACGGGGCCGAACTTGCCGTCCGCCGGGACGCCCAGCATCTCCTGCATCTGCTTCACCGCCGGCCCCTGCATGCCCTCTTTCAGGTTGTGGCCGCCCGCCTTCACCTGGTCCATCGAGGGAGCGGAGGTCCACTTCTTCGTCCCCGGCTTCTGGGTGCCCGCGGGCTCGAAGGTGTCGGCGGTCTGCGACGGGCGCGTGTTGGTGGTGGTGTCGGTGGCGCCGGGCGTCGCGGCCCCGCCGAAGTGCGGCGCCAGCGCCTGCGCGCGCGCCCACACGTCGTTGGAGTAGTCATTGCCCGTGGTCCCCACGTCCATGTTCTGGATGGTGCGAACGTTGCCCGGCCCCGAGTTGTACGCGGCCACCGCGCCGCGCAGCTGCTGCGCCTCCGGCCAGTCCGGGTGGGCCTTCTTCACCTGGTTGAGATAGCCCTTG
Source organism: Pseudomonadota bacterium (assembly GCA_023424585.1). Taxonomy (GTDB): domain Bacteria; phylum Myxococcota; class Myxococcia; order Myxococcales; family Myxococcaceae; genus Corallococcus. Next base: position 3,886 of record JAFADT010000207.1, on the reverse strand, counting down.
AGGATGCCCGCCGCCTGATCGATGTGCTCGGCGCTGGTGGGGCCGCCCTTCGTCGTGTGGAAGCGGTGATCCACCTGCATCACGCCAAAGCCGTTGCCGTTGTCGCCGTGGCCCGAGCGATCCAGCGCGGCGCCCGCGCGCGACTCGCGGCTCGCGATGGCCGCCAGCAGCGCCGGGGGCAGGCCGTGCTTCGCCGCCGCCGCCTCGATGTTGCCCTTGAACTTCTGGAGCCGGCCCAGGTCCGCCTGCGCCATCTTCGTGGACGCCGCCACGCCGGGCTGCAGCCCGTCCTGCGCCGCCGTGCGCGCCGAGGCGCCCGTGGGCTTGTACTGGGACAGGATGGCGTTCGGGTTCGCGCTATTGCGCGCCGGGCTCGTCGTCAGCGCCTGTGAACGGTTCGAGAAGACGGAGTTCGTGCGCTGGGACGTGGTCGCGGAGAGGCTCATTCGGGGATTCCTCGTTGGCGGCTGTGATTCCTGCCCCGATTATCCAGACGCCTCCCAGCGAGTTGCGTGAGATCTGGAAATATCGATCTCGCCGTTTAATCTGTTCGTAATTTTCCAACCAGACTTGTCTGACCTATGGGTTTCCGTCACGAATGGGCAACGCCGACACCCCGGGTCTGTCTGACTTCACACCACCCGATCGCCAAATCGGTGAAAATTTCCAATTACACACCACAAATGCGAACGGGGCCTGTTCCCGTGAAGGAACAGACCCCGCTCTGCGCTACAGGCCTGTGACGCGACGGATTAGATGAAGGGCACGCCCGGCACGTCGAGGTTGTCGAAGAAGTCCTTCACCTTGCCGGCCACATCGCCGGCGAGCTCGCCCACCTCGCCCCCCAGGTCCGCCAGGGTCCCGAGCGCGTCCTTGGCGGCGTCCACGCCCTTCTTCGCCAGGTCGCCCAGGTGGCCGACGGCGGCCTCCGCCAGCTGGCCGCCCGCGCCGGCCAGGTCCTTGAGCGCGTCCACGCCCGCGTCGCCCAGGTCCGCCACGGCGACGAGCAGCTCCTTGCCGCCCTCGGAGAGGTTGTCCTTCCAGGCCTTGGCGACGTTCACGAAGGACTCCACGCCGTCCTTGAGCAGGTCGCGGGCGAAGTCCTTGGCCCACGACACGCGGTTGTCGACGAAGTCCTTGATGGCGCCGGCCGCCTTGGTGGCCAGCTCGCCGCCCTTGCGGGCCATGCTCGACAGCGTGCTGCCCACCCACTCGCCGGCCTTGGTGAGGGCCTCGCCGGGGTTCTGGGCGATGTACTTGAGCGTCTCCACGGCCTTCTCGCCCGCGTTGGCCAGGCCCTTCACCAGGCCCTCCGCCAGCTCGGCGCCCTTGGCGCCCAGGTCCTTCACGGACTCCCAGGCCTTCTTCGCCAGCTCGCCGCCCTTGGCCAGGGCGTCGCCGATGGCCTCCTTCGCCTTGGCCGCGGCCTCGCCCGGGTTCTGGGCCGTCCAGGCCAGGAGCTCCAGGCCCTTCTCGCCCAGCTCCTTGGCCTTGTTCACCGTGTTGGAGACGAGCGTCGTCGCCCCGTCGATGAGCTCCTTGGCCTTCTCCTTCGCGGCGCCGGTGAGCTTGTCGTAGCCGGCCTTGAGGTCATTGAGCGTGGAGACGGCCTTCTTGTAGAGCGCCTTGCCGGCGTCCGTGGCCAGGTCCAGGCCGGAGTCCACCACGCTCTTGATGCCCTCGAGCGCCTTCTTCGCGGCCTCGCCCGGGTTCTGGGCGATGTACTTGAGCGTCTCCAGGCCCTTCTCGCCCAGCTGCTTCGCGCCGTCGATGACGTTGTCGAGGACCTGCCTGGCCTCCTTGGCCAGCTCGCCGCCCTTCTCGATGGCGGTGTTGAAGGCCTCCGTGGCCGCCTTCACCGCGGCCTCGCCGTACTTGGACGGGTTGCGCACCACGTCCGCCAGCTTGTGGATGACCTTCGCGGCGCCCTTGAGGCCCTCGCCGGCCAGCTCCGCCTGGGACACGCCCACGAACTCGGCGGCCTTCACGGCCCCCTTGGCGCCCTTCTCCACGCCCCACTGGATGAGCTGCGCGGCGCCTTCCGGCCCGTAGTACGCGGCCATGTGCGCCAGGCCCGCGGGGCCCTGCGCCGCGGCGCCCGCCAGGTTGACGGCCTTCATCCAGTCCGGGGCCTTGTAGCCCTCGGGGTCGGCCTCGTACTTGGCCTTCTCCTGGCTGAAGCCGATGTCCATCGCCAGCTCGGCGGCGCCCAGGAGCACGCTGGCGCCCACGTCCACGGCCACGCCCACGCCGGTCAGGTCCAGCGCGATGCCCAGGGCGCCGTCCGCGGTGTTCAGCGCCGCGGCGGTGTGCGCGAAGTAGCCCAGGTCGTTGTTCTTGCCGTGCAGCTCCAGGGATTCCTTCTCGTACTTCACCGCGTCGATGGCGTTGGGCAGCGCGCCCGCCACCGGGACGACCTTCGCCAGGTTCTTGAAGACCTTGCCGGCCACGTCGGCGGTGATCTCCACGCCGATCTTGCCCAGCACCTTGTCCATCACCTTCAGGCCCTGGCCCACCAGCTTGCTGCCGGCCTTGTCCAGGAGCGGGCCCAGGCCCTTCACGGTGGTGTTGAGCACGTCCGCGCCCAGGCCGTCCGTGAGCTTGAGCAGCGACTTGAGCGCGCCGGAGTCCATCTCCGTGACGAGCTTGGAGACGACCTTGGCCGCGTCGTCGTCCAGCTTGCCCGCGAGCTTCGCGAACTGCTCCGTGGTCTTCGGATCCGACAGGACCTCGTTGAGGACCTTGTGCTCCATGCCGCCCAGGGCGCTCACCAGCCGCTTGCCGGCCGCGGCGTCCGCCTTGGTCAGCTGGCCCACCAGGTTGTCCAGGGCCTTGGGGTCGGTGATGCCCTTGAGCGCGGCCTCCATCGACTCCGGACCGCCCAGCTTGGTGGCGGCGGCCTCCAGCTTCTTCAGCTGATCCGGCGTGAGCTTGGACGCCAGCTGCGGATCCAACCCCTTCACCTTCACGTTGGCCAGCTGCGAGCCCTGCTGGGCCACGTCCGCCGCGTTCTTCACGCCCGCGTTCTTGAGGACGTCCGCGAAGGCCTTGAGGTCCTTCTTGAGGTCGGGCACCTCCGCCAGGAGCTGCGCGGCGGCCAGCGCCTTGTCCTGCGTGGAGGCGTTGGGGTCCGCCAGGGTGATGGCGGCGCCCGCGGCGCGCAGCGACCCGTCCAGCTTGCGCAGGTCATTGGCGAGCGCGGGGAACTTGTCCCCGGCGAAGTCCTTGAGCGCCTTGCCCAGCTCCAGCGTGGCGGTGGCCTTGTCGGTGGCGGAGGCGTTGGGGTCCGCCCACTTGCCAATGGCGCCCACCAGCTTCTCCGCCGCGGGCAGGCCCTTGAGCGCCGTGTCCAGCACGCCCTTCAGGTCCTCCGGCGCGAACGTGTCGCCAGCGGCCTTCGCCAGGGTGAGGGCGGCCTGCGCCTTGTCGACGTTGCTCGCCTTGGGGTCCGTCAGCTTGCCCAGCGAGGTGAGCGCGTCGGAGTTGGTGGCCAGCTTCGCCAGCTTGTCGTCCTTGATGCCCATGCGCTCCAGGGCGTTGGGGACGGTCTCCGGGAACTGCGAGGCCAGCTCGCCCAGGGCGGTGGCCTTCTCGGAGAAGGAGCCGGTGCCCAGCTTGTTGAGCGAGTCGTAGGCCTTCTTCAGGTCCTCCTTGTTCTTGTCCTTCAGCTCCGGGAAGAGCTTGGGCAGGTCCTCCGGCTTGTCCGGCAGCGCCTCCGCGTGGGGCGGCTTCGGCTCGCCCGCCGGGGCCGCGCCGTCGGCGTTGGCCCGCGCCGGGACCGCGCCGTTGATGGGACGCGCGTGGCCGCCGCCGGTGGAGAGCGGCGTGGCGAACGGTTGGGTCGTCTCGCCCGTCAGCCGGTTCACCCCGTTGCGGTTCTGCGCGC
>JAFADT010000193.1 GCA_023424585.1 Pseudomonadota bacterium | reverse complement strand
CTCCTCGCGGGGAGCGTCCAGGCCGCGCCGCCCTCCTATGCGAAGCAGGGAGAGGAGATCGTCGCCCTCGTGCGCACCCGCTTCCTCGACGCGGAGCAGGGCGCCGCCTGGGCGGACGCGCACCAGGGCTATGCCGCCGATGCCAGGGACGTGGAGGACTTCACCCGGCGCACCCACGCGGCGCTCGCGGAGCTGAAGGCCTCGCACACGGCCTACTACCCCAAGGAGAGCCCTGGTCACGCGGAGGTGTCCGCCATCTTCCAGACCTTCCTCAAACAGAAGAAGGTGGAGGCCACCGGCATCGGCGTGGACGTGGTGGAGATGCCAGCAGGCTTCTTCGTCCGCCACGTCTTCGCGGAGGGCCCCGGCGCGAAGGCGGGCCTGCTCCGAGGAGACCGGCTCGTCGCCGTGGAGGGCAAACCCTTTCATCCCTGGCATGCCTTCACGCGCCGCGCGGGCAAGGCCACGCGCCTCACCGTGGAGCGCGTGAAGGGCGCTGAGCCCCTCTCGCTCACCGTCACGCCCCACCGCGTGAACCCGCGCCAGGAGTGGCTCGCGTTCCAGAAGGCCAGCGGGCAGGCCGTGGAGCGCCAGGGCCGCCGCGTCGCCTACCAGCACGTCTACGCATGCACCGGCGAGGAGTACCAGCAGGCCCTGGAGGAGGCGCTCCAGGACACCTTCGCGGACGCGGACGCGCTCGTCATCGACTTCCGCGACGGCTGGGGCGGCTGCAATCCCACCTTCGTCAACCTCTTCAACCCCCAGGTCCCCCAGCTCGTCAGCACCGGCCGAGACGGGGCGCCTCACGCCTTCACGCCGTCCTGGCGCAAGCCGGTGGTGCTGCTCGTCAATGGCAACTCACGCAGCGGCAAGGAGCTGGTGGCCTTCACGCTGAAGCGCCACCGACTGGCCACGCTCGTGGGGCAGCGCACCGCGGGCGCGGTGCTGGGCGGCGGGCCGCAGAAGCTGGCCAACGGGGACCTGCTCTACCTCGCCGTCATGGACGTGAAGGTGGACGGCGAGCGGCTGGAGGGCGTGGGCGTCCCGGTGGACGTGGAGGTCCCGGACGCGCTGCCCTACGCGGCCGGCGCGGATCCGCAGCGGGAGAAGGCGCTCGACGTGGCCGCCTCCCTCGTGAAGGGCTGACGCCTCAGCGCAGCGTGACGCCGTGCCCCGGCGCGTCCGGGTCCAACGTCAGCCGCGCGCCCGCGTACTGGCCTCCGCCCTGGAACGGATGGCTCGCGATGAACAGCGGCGTGTCCAGGTCCGCGTAGGTGAAGCCGCCCAGCCCCGCCGCCAGGTGCGCGGACGCGCTCATCGCGAGCACGCTCTCCACCATCCCGCCCACCATCAGCTCCAGCCCCGCCGCGCGGGCCAGGCTCCACATCGTCACCGCCTCCACCATCCCGCACTTCATCGTCTTGATGTTGATGCCGTGGCACGCGTCCTCACGGATGAGCCGCAGCACGTCCTTCACCGAGCGCGCCGACTCGTCCGCGCACACCGGCACCTTCGAGCGGCGCGTCACCTCCGCGAGCCCCGCGAAGTCGGACGCGGGCACCGGCTGCTCGAAGAGCGACAGCGGCACCTCCGCGCGCTCCAGCTCCTTGAGGAACGCCAGCGCCTCCGCCACGTCGTAGCCCCCGTTCGCGTCCGCGAAGAGCCGCGCCTTCGGGGCCTCCTGGTGGATGGCCACCAGCCGCGCCGCGTCCGAGTCCGGATCCAGCGCGCCCACCTTCACCTTCAACGTGTCGATGCCCCGCCCCAGGATGGCCCGCGTGGACGCCACCGCGTGCGCCACGTCCCCGGCGGTGACCGTCATGTCGATGTCCAGCGCCGTCCCCGCTCCGCCGAAGAAGGCATACAGCGGGATGCGGTGGTGCCGCGCGAGCGCATCCAGGATTGCCATCTCCACGCCACACCGCGCGGCCGGCGCCAGCGCGAGCGCATCCGCCAGCGCCTCCGATGTCGGACGCCACGCCCGGGCATCGCGCCCCACGAGCAGCCCCCGCACCGGCTCCAGCGCGGCCAGCGTGCTCGCCTGCGTCTCCCCGCTCACCGCCGTGAAGGGCGCCGCCTCGCCCAGCCCCACGGTGCCGTCCGCCAGCGTCACCCGCACGAGCACGTTCTCCGCCGCGTGCTGCGCGCCCGTCGCGATGGCGAACGGCTCCGTCAGGGGCAGGTGCAGCGCTTCGAACGCGACGTGCGTGATGAAGGGAGGGCGCATGGGTGGGTGGGAGTGTGGCCGACGTCCTCGGGTGGGAGGGAGCGCTTCGTTGAATCCCTCCCTCATTCATTCAATGATTATCTCTGTAATTCAAGAATATTGAGAAATAAAAGAACTTTGTGGCTGGCTTGAGCCGCCGTGCAATTCGTGGCGACATGCGGGCTCCCCGCGGGGTGGGCAGTCGCCGGGGCGGTGAGGAGTTGGATGTCCGCGACGGAGACGACCGTGGCCCTGCCGCTCCCGGACGCGCTCCTGGCCGCGTTGGAGGAGGCCGAGCGTGAGCACCCCGAGGCGTGCATGGTGCTGCGCGCCGTGCGCTCACCGGGCGGGGCCATCCAGGACTTCGAGTGGCTGTGGGCGAACCCCGCCGCCGCCCGCGCGCTGGGCCGCGGGCCGGAGTCCCTGCGCGGCCGGCGCCTGGGCGAGGTGTCCTCGAAGGAGGGCATCGCCGGCCGCATGGACCTGCTGCGCCAGGTGGTGGAGTCCGGCCGGCCGCACGCGGACCACTTCTCCGAAGGGGACGTCCTCCTGCAAGGCACCGCGGTGCCGCTGCGCGACGGGGTGCTGTTGCGCCTTCGTGACATCACCAGCGCCCAGCGGGTGGAGGAGGGGCTGCGCGAGACGCTGGACTGGGTGCGCGACGTGCTGGAGAGCATGCCGGACGCCTTCTTCACCGTGGACACGGACTGGCGCCTCACCTACGTGAACCGCAACGCCGCCGCGCTCACCGGCCGCACGCCCGAGGCGCTCTTCCGCCGCGTGCTGTGGGACGCGTGCCCGGAGCTGTGCGGCACCCCGCTCGAGCGCGCGCTGCGCGAGGCGGCCGCCGAGGAGAGCTACCGCCTCTTCGAGCTGCGCACCGGGCGCGACCGCTGGCACGAGGTGCACACCTGGTCCAGCGGCCGCAACATCTCCACCTACGCGCGGGACATCACCGACAAGAAGCGCGTGCAGGCGGAGCGCGACGCGCTGCTCGCCCGCGAGCACTCCGGCCGCCTGGAGGCGGAGGCCCTGGCCCAGCGCCGCACGCACGAGCTGATCGCCGCGCGCGAGCGGCTGGTGCAGTCGGAGAAGCTGGCCATGGCGGGCCAGCTGGCCGCGGGCGTGGGCCACGAAATCAACAACCCCCTGTCCTACGTCACCGGCAACCTCCAGTTCGCGGTGGAGCAGCTCACGCCGCTCGCCCGCCGCCCCGGGCTCCAGGACGCGCTCGGGGAGGCGCTGGAGGCGCTGCGCGAGGCGCGCGAGGGCGCGGAGCGGATCCGTGTCATCGTGCGCGACCTCCAGACCTTCGCCCGCGCGGACGAGCTGCGCCTGGAGCCCGTGGACGTGCACGCGGCGGTGGAGTTCGGCATCTCCATGGCGATGACCCACCTGCGGAGCCGCGCCCAGGTGGAGCGCCGCTTCGGCCAGGTGCCGCCCGCGCTGGCGCACGAGACGCGCCTGGGCCAGGTGTTCCTCCACCTGCTCATCAACGCCGCGCACGCCATCCCCTCCGGCGCGTACGACCGGCACCGCGTCACGGTCACCACCCGCCGCGAGGGCGCGTGGGTGCTGGTGGAGGTGTCCGACACCGGCCTGGGCATGACGCCGGAGGTGCTCCAGCGCGCCTTCGAGCCGTTCTTCACCACGCGCCCCATGGGGGAGGGCAGCGGCCTGGGGCTGTCCATCTGCCTGGGGCTCGTGCGGAGCATGCACGGCGAGCTGACGGCCACCAGCATCCCCGGCATGGGCAGCACCTTCCAGGTGCGGCTGCCGGTCTCGGAGCCCATCGTGTCCCCGGGCGTCCCCGCGGCGGGCGCGCAGGATGGGTCCGCGCGCAAGCGCGTGCTGGTGGTGGACGACGAGCCGCAGCTCACCGCGGTGCTCCGGCGCATGCTGGGCCGGCAGCACGACGTGGTGGTGGCGCACAGCGGCCGGGAGGCGCTGGCGCTGCTGGAGGAGGACGACGCCTTCGACCGCGTCTTCTGCGACCTGATGATGGCGGACCTGACCGGCATGGACGTGCACGCGGAGCTGTCGCGGCGCCGGCCGGAGCTCCTGTCGCGCTTCGTGTTCATGACGGGCGGCAGCTTCACGGAGCGCGCCCGCGCCTTCCTCCAGGCCGTGCCGCTGCCGCGCATCGAGAAGCCCTTCGAGCCGGGCCTCCTGCACTCGCTGGTGGAGTCCTCGCCGCCGCGCACGGGGTAGCGC
>JAFADT010000056.1 GCA_023424585.1 Pseudomonadota bacterium | reverse complement strand
GCATCTACTGCCGCTGCGCCACCAAGCGAGGATTGGCAGGGCGCGGCGGTGGTCGTGGCTCAGCAGGACGCCTCCTTGGACGTTCGGGGGCTTGGACTTCACCGGCACGCCCGACAGCACCTGCGGGGCGGCGAAGGGGCCGTCGTTGCCCGCGCCGGTGCAGTCGTGCTGCCGACGGCGCTCGGCCGCCGGCCGTTCGCCCTGTCCCAGCAGCCCTTCCCATGCCCCGAGCAGGCAGTCGCGGGATGCCTCGACGCGCACTCGGTTCTGTGGAAACGTGCAAACGGAACGAAAGGGTGCGGCGATGGTCGCCGCAGGATGGAGGATGGTCGGGCCGCCATCCCAGCCGGCAACTGAGCCGGCAGGGACAACACGTGTCTACGACGTCTGAATCAGGGCGGAGCCCCCTTCAATCAGCACCTCCCGAGGCTTGGGAGCCGCTTCTCCGGCTGGCGCGGTTGGCGGGGCGGCCGCTGGACCGCTTCCTCCACATCGAGGCAGCAAGCGGAATCGTTCTGCTTCTCGCAGCTGCGGTCGCTCTGATTTGGGCGAACTCGCCCTGGGCGGAAAGCTACGTCCATTTTTGGCACACACCTGTCGGCGTGAAGATTGGGGCGTTTACCTTCGAGCGCAGCTTGGAGTGGGTCGTCAACGACGGCTTGATGGCGCTGTTTTTCTTTGTCGTCGGGATGGAAATCCGTAGAGAGGTGTACCAGGGAGAACTCTCCGAGTGGCGCCGAGCGGCCCTGCCTGCCATTGCCGCACTGGGCGGGATGCTCGCACCAGCCGCGCTCTACTTGCTGCTCGCGAGTGCGCCTGAGACGCGCTCGGGCTGGGGGGTGCCCATGGCTACGGACATCGCGTTCGCGGTCGGTGTCCTCACGCTGCTGGGCAAGCGGGTCCCGGCAGCGCTTCGAGTGCTGCTTCTCGCGCTCGCCGTCATTGATGACCTGGGAGCCATCATCGTCATTGCTCTCTTCTACTCATCGGGCGTGGTTGTGGCTGGCCTAGGCATTGCTCTGCTTGGACTGGGTGGCATCTTCATGATGCAGCGTTTGGGCGTCCGCTCTCGGCTGGCATATGTCGCCCCAGCGTTCGTCGCGTGGGCGGGTGTCTACGCGGCCGGCATCCATCCGACGATTGCTGGTGTCGTGGTCGGGCTCATCACCCCAGTGCGCGCATGGCTGGGACCCGACGGATTCGTCGAGGACACTCGAAGCACGCTGGCTGAACTGACCCGCGTCGAGCCAAGTACACTATCCCCGCACGAGTTCGCGAGTTCGCTCAACCGTGTCAATGTGGCGCGGCGAGAGGCAATGTCCCCAGCGGAGAGCCTGATTCAGGCACTTCATCCCTATGTCGCGTTCGGAATCATGCCCCTGTTCGCCCTGGCCAACGCTGGTGTGCCTGTCTCCAGCAGCGCCCTGGGCGGGAGTTCAGTGGGAGTGACCCTCGCGGTAGCTGTGGGGCTCGTTGTTGGCAAGCCACTGGGCGTCTTGCTCGCATGTGGACTGGCGCTTCGTCTCCGCCTGGGAGTGCTACCGCGAGGCATGGGGCTCCGGGACCTCCTTGTCCTTGGCGTCGTCGCGGGCATTGGATTCACGATGTCCCTCTTCATTGCGCAGCTCGCATTCGCATCGCCCGCTTTCCTTGCGGCGGCCAAGCTAGGCGTGTTGGCCGCGAGTGGTGTCGCGGCTGTCCTCGGCCTTCTTCTGGGGCGGCTGCTTCTCTCGCCGGCCAGCCGGCCGGGGGCAGCCGCAACCGCTGACGAGGCAGAGAAATCGACGGACGTGTAGCGAATCGAGCCTGGGGAGTGTCAGAGACCGGGGTAACGGATCGCGTCGGGGTCGGCAGAACGGATCGCATCTGCTGCCCCATCAGCACAGGCCGCTGGTGGCCGGTTGCCCTGCGCCCGCGCGCGGAGGGAGGGTCAAGGGCGCAGAACCGTTCAGGTTTCGGCGAAGCCGACCCTTGACGCTTCCGAGCACGCGGCCCCTTGGCATGATCGGAACCGCGATCCGAGCGGGTGACCCGCAAGCGATCCGATAGGGCGGCCCATGCCAGTGTGGTTCGACGCGTGTTTGCGTCACTTCGGGGATGGGACGAAACATCTCCTCATTCCCGATTTTCCCTCTGAGCTTGTTCGAACGGCTTCTCATGCATTCTCCGAGGGGAATCTCCAAATAATGAGGAGATGGTTCAGGGGCTGCGCCGCGAACTATACTCGGGCGGTGACGCCCCATGCTTGCCCAACGGAAGAGGGATTCCCCCATGTGCTACAGCGGCTGCTTGTTTGAACCCGAGGAGTTCCCCGAAGGCCGCATCAGGAACGAAGGATACCCCGTGCTGCCGTTGTGCGCGAAGTGCCGCAAAATGCTGCCGAATGCGCGTGGATACTGTTCGGGCTGTGGTGAGGTCATCAATGCGCCCAAGGAAGAGGGCGGGACGCTGGTGAGGTGCTGCAGCGCCGAGATGATGCGAGAGATCCGCAAGGAGAACCTCTTCGTCCAGACGTGGAACGCCGAGCCCAAGAAGGGATCGACACTCGGGGCGTATGTCAACATGAGCATTCAGCTAGCCAGGCTGTCGCATGAGCACGGCATCGGCTTGATGCTATATTTGGGGGAGAGCCTGACGCTGGTGAAGCGCTGCATGGGATGGTTCGTGAACGAGCGCATCGAGGAGACGGGCGTCCTCCGGAAACTGCCCGGCGTGAAGGTGACCGGCTCGCTCACGACCGGAGGAGAAACCGCCATGCCCTCCTTGGCTTGGCAGGAATACTTCGCCCGGAAGTTGGCGAAGGGCCTTGAACTGGCCAGGGCCTGGAATCCGTCAGGACCGACGAACCTGACGGTAGGGATTGCGGATTATGGCGTCAGTGGCGGCAGCTTCAAGGCGCTCTGCAAGTACCTGAGCACCCGCAGTTTCTCGGGGGTGGAGAAGTTCCAGGTCGTGATGTTCTGCTCCCGACTCTCGCAGGAGAAGCTTCTGACCGCCGTCCAAGAATACAACAACCAGGGCAAGTTCGCCGAGGCCTTGCTCCTTTCCTTTGAGGATTTCCTCCCGAACCCCAAACTCGGAGGAGATATCCCGAAGAACTTCCAGGGACGCGGCTCCATCAAGCGGGCCTGGAACGACTTTGGCGAGAAGAAGCGATACGGCGCCCTCGAGGATGGGAGCGCCTCCGAAGAGGATGCCTACTTCGACAAGATGAAGAAGGAGATTCACGACCTGCTGAAGTCAGGCAATTTCGATTGGAGATGACGAAGTCGGCGTCGGTGCGCCTGTGAGCATCTCGAGGAGCTGCGAGCGCCCATGCGGTTGGCCAGGTTGTTCGGACGAACTGGTCTGTAACCGTCCGGCCAACGACGTGCCGTGAGGGATTGCCGGGGGAGTGGCGCGCGGCGGACGCTTCCGGGCATGAGGATGGAGAAGCTGCCTCCGGTGGCGGCTGAGCCGCGCGGGGCCACGGACTCGACGGCGGCCCGGGCCGAGGCCGCGAAAGAGAAGCGTCAGGAGCGGGCCGCCCGGAAAGCGGAGGAGATTCCGGCGCGGGAGATTCGCCACGCGGTGCCCGCCGAGGAGCGCCACTGCCCGGCGTGCAGCAGGATAGGGCGCACCGCCTCGGGGAGCGTCTCGTGGTACGCGTCGAGGACGGGGTCCTTGCCGTCCACCTGGTGGGCAGCGTCCAGGATGACGTAGTCGGAGTCCTGGAGATCCACGAGCGTGTACCAGGATGCCGGCCCGAAGCGGTCGTCATCCCCCGGCCACATCGCGACGCGCGCCCTGCGGATCTCCTCCCGCGGCAGCAGGTGGTCGTTGGCGTCCGGGAAGCGCCGGAAGAGGGGGCGCCGTCGCAGTGGAGGTAGAAGGCGCGCAGGTCCTCGTCCAGCTTCCACCCGACGCGTGCCTCGAAGGCGGCCACCTGGGCAGGCGTCGCGGGTGGGCTGGGGAAGTGATGGGCGGAGACTTCAGCCAGGAGCTCCTTCATGGGCTTGGCATCGAGTCCTCAGTCCACGTACGGGCGCGCGGGGCCTGGCGCCAGCCACTTTCCGCCCGGCGCGTAGCAGGCGGGGTCCTCGGTATTGAAGATGCTGTGCACTTCGTCGGGGGCGGGGCGCCGCGGCGCGAGGGAGACGGCTTCTCAGGACCGGGCGAAGCCGCGCAGGAGCGCCGCGAGCGCCGCGGGTTGGTCCTCCGGCAGGATGTGAGCGGTGTCGGTGAGGCGCGCGGTCACGAGGTGGTCGCACAGCGGCGCAATCTGACGCGCGAGCGCGTCGCCGACGACGCCTCCGGCGATCGCGAGCGTCGGGACGGTCAACCGCTCGACCTTTGCGAGGAGCCGTGCGTTTCCTGGGAACTCGCGGTAGTGCGCGAAGGCACAGCGGAGCGCGTCGCGGCCGCGGTAGGCCTCGAGGAATGCGGCGCGTGCCTCGGCGGGGAGGCCGCGCTTCGTGCCGATGGTGAAGAAGTAATCGAGGTACGCCTCCTCGTGTCCCGAGAGGACGTCCTCCGGCATGCCAGGGATCGCGTGGAA
>JAFADT010000055.1 GCA_023424585.1 Pseudomonadota bacterium | reverse complement strand
AACGTGGACTCGTACACGCTGTCGGAGGACTTCCAGCTGGGGCACTCGGTGCTGGCCACGCTGCGCTACGCGCCGCCGGTGTTCCCGTCCGCGGCGCACTTCGTGGAAGGCGGCCTGTCCCTGCGCTACCGGGTGCGCTGGGGGGACGCGCTCACCACCGCGGCCGCGGCCGCGTCCGTCCGCCAGCAGTTCAGCGCGAGCCAGCCGGGCGTGAAGGAGGGCTGGACGAACCGCCGCTGGGCCGCGGAGCTGGTGCAGGTGTCGCCGCGCGTGCTCGGGGGGCGCTTCGTGGCGCGCGGCCTGCTGGACGTGAACATCGACGACCTGTCCGAGCGCGTGAGCCTCCTGGGCGGCGGCAACGGCCTGCGCGGCGCGGCCGTGGATGCGTACTCCGGCAAGCGGCTGCTCCTGGTGAACCTGGAGTACCGCACCCCGCCGGTCGTCGTGCACACGGTGCACCTGGGCGGCGTGTTCTTCCTCGACTCCGGCAGCGCCTTCAACAAGCGGCCGGAGCTGGTGACCACGGTGGGCGTGGGCCTGCGGCTCTTGTTCCCGCAGTTCAACGTGTTCCCGTTCCGCATCGACTTCGGCTACGTGCTCAACGGCGACCGCCCGCCGGTGGGCAGCCGCCTGTCGCTCAGCAGCGGGCAGGTGACGGAGTACCGGCCCACGTTCCTCGACTCGCCCTGACTCCGCTCAGGGCGGCTCGACGCGGAGCAGCTCGCGGAAGAGGACCTCCGCCACGTCGCGGAACAGCTCCCCGGACGCGAGCAGCCCGCCGCAGTGGTGCGGCTCGCGCGCGAGCGTCAGCGCCACCGCCTTGCCCAGCACCGCGTCCCAGAAGGGCTCCGCGTCGGGCGGCAGGAGGAACTCGCGGATGACGGCCTTCGGCCACGGCAGCACGGTGGTGGGGTCCGCGTCGCTCAGGCTGGTGAAGCAGTCCAGGTCCACGTCCAGCAGCACGGCGGGCGCGGCCTCCAGCACGTCGCGCACCGCGTCCGTGGGGCCGGGGCGCAGGTACGCCTCCGCCGCGCGGTCCACCGTCGTCGCCGTCACGAGCCGGTGCGCGCGGCCCCGCGTGTCCACGTAGACGTCGCCGGGGAAGGCGCCCCGGGGGCGGGTGCGCGCGATGACCAGCGCGTCGCCCACGAGGTTCGCCTCCATCGCCGCGAGGATGTGGTCGTAGTTGCGCACGTCCAGGCGCCACCGCGCGTGCTCGTCCAGGGCGCGCAGGCCGGCGGAGCGGTCCGGCATGTCCGCGGGGTGCTCCGGCACGACGAGGTCCAGGTGCCGGTCCAGCGTGACGAGCAGGGCGGGGGGCCCCGCGTCGCCCAGGGCGCACGCCCACGCGGGCAGTGCGAGCCGATGCGGGTCGAACACGTAGGCGTCCGTCGGCCCCCGGCCTCCGCCCAGGCCCAGCCGCACCACGCCCGCGAGCCGCAGGTGGCGCAGGGCGTCGTCGTCGTTCGGGTTCATGCGGGTGGGAATCCTCTTCGAGGCGGGGCGTTGGGAGGGCCGCGCGGCGGCCGGAGTGTAGGCTTGCCCGCACCTTCTCGCGAAAGGAGCCCCGCTTCGCGCGGGGATTCAGCTACGCATGCGTCAGGCCCTCACCGCCGCCGCGCTGCTCCTCATGAGCAGCGCCCCCTCCATCGCCCAGGAGCGCAAACCCTCCGCCATGGCCCCTTCGCAAAAGCAGCCGGACACCTTCCTGCGCCAGTACGCCGAGACGCGCCGCTTCCAGAGCGGGCGCCCGGTGGGCACGCGCATCACCCCGGACGAGAAGTCCGTCCTGTTCCTGCGCACGTCCCCCACGTCCAACGTGCAGATGCTCTACGCGTTCGACGTGGCCGGCGGCCAGGCGCGTGAGCTGCTCACCCCGGAGGCCCTGCTCAAGGGCGCCGAGGAGACCCTGTCCCCCGAGGAGAAGGCCCGCCGCGAGCGCATGCGCGTGAGCGCCCGGGGCTTCACCTCCTACAGCCTCTCCGAGGACGGCGCCCAGTTGCTGGTGCCCCTCTCCGGCCGCCTCTACGTGGTGGACCGCGCGACGGGGAGGTCCACGGAGCTGAAGACGGGCCCCGGCGTCATCGACCCGCGCCTGTCGCCGGACGGCAAGCAGGTGGCGTACGTCCGTGACAACGACGTCTACCGGGTGGACCTGGCCCACAACCAGGAGAAGCGCGTCACGCAGGGCGGCACCGCGCAGAAGACGCACGGCCTGGCGGAGTTCGTCGCGCAGGAGGAGATGAGCCGCTTCTCCGGCTACTGGTGGAGCCCGGACTCGAAGTCCCTCGCGTACACGGAGTCCGACACGTCCGACGTGGAGAAGCTCACCATCGTAGACGTGATGCACCCGGAGAAGGGCGGGGAGGTCTTCCCGTACCCGCGCCCTGGCAAGGCCAACGCGAAGGTGCGCCTGGGCATCACCCCCGCCGCGGGCGGCAAGACGGTGTGGGCGCAGTGGGACGCGGCGAAGTACCCCTACCTGGCCACGGTGAAGTGGGACAAGGGCGGGCCGCTCACCCTCGTGGTGCAGAACCGCCTCCAGACAGAGGAGCAGGTGCTCGCGGTGGACCCCGCCACGGGCAAGACGCGCGTCCTCCTCACGGAGAAGGACGACGCCTGGGTGGAGCTGGCCCAGGACTTCCCGCTGTGGCTGGAGGACGGCTCCGGCTTCCTCTGGTACACCGAGCGCAACGGCGGCCCGGAGGTGGAGCTGCGCAAGGCGAGCGGGGCGCTGGACCGCTCCGTGGTGAAGCCGGACGCGGGCTTCCGCCACCTCGCCCGCTTCGTCCAGGCGGACCGGACGCTCTTCTTCACCGGTGGCCCCAACCCCACCGAGAGCCACCTGTGGCGCGTGAAGGCCGGCGGCGCTCCGGAGCAGGTGGCCACGGGCACCTCCGGCCCGGCCGTGGAGACCGGGCTCGTGTCCAAGAACGGCGGCCTCATCGTCCTCAACACGCAGGGCCCCAGGAGCATGCCGCGCACGGTGGTGCTCAAGGGCGACGGCACGAAGCTGGGCGAGCTGCCCGAGGTGGCGCAGGAGCCGTCCTTCACGCCGAACTTCGAGGTGCGCCAGGTGGGCCCGAAGAAGTTCTGGACCTCGCTGGTGAAGCCGCGCGACTTCAAGCCCGGCACCAAGCTGCCCGTCATCGTGGAGGTCTACGCGGGCCCCACCGTCACGGTGGTGCACCAGTCCATGGCCGCGCACCTGCTCAGCCAGTGGTTCGCGGACCACGGCTTCCTGGTGGTGAAGGTGGACGGGCGCGGCACGCCGCTGCGCACCTCGGCGTGGAACCGCGCGGTGAAGCACGACTTCGCCACCGTCACCCTGGATGATCAGATCGAGGCGGTGCAGGCCCTGGCGAAGGAGGTGCCGGAGATGGACCTCGGCCGCGTGGGCATCACCGGCTGGAGCTTCGGCGGCTACATGGCCGCGCTGGCCGCGCTGAAGCGCCCGGACTTCTTCAGGTCCGCCGTGTCCGGCGCCCCGGTGGTGGACTGGCGCGACTACGACACGCACTACACCGAGCGCTACCTGGGCCTCCCCGAGGAGAGCCCCCAGGCCTACGAGGTCAGCAGCCTGCTGACGTATGCGAAGAAGGACAGCCCCATTGGCGCGCTGCTGCTCATCCACGGCACCGCGGACGACAACGTCTACTTCTTCCACACGCTGAAGCTGTCGGACGCCCTGTTCCGCGCGGGCAAGCCGCACCAACTGCTGCCCCTGTCCGGCCTCACGCACATGGTGCCGGATCCGGTCGTCACCGAGCGCCAGTACGAGCGCGTCATCGCCCACTTCGAGCAGACCCTGAAGAAGTAGGCCGCGCGCGGCCCCAGGCCCGGAAGAGGCAGAGGCCCGGAACCCCACCGCGGGTCCGGGCCTCCTTGGCTTCAACCAGTCCGTGGGGAATGGCTGAGGACGCGAATCAGGTCGCGCGAACGTTCTGCGCCTGGAGGCCCTTGGGGCCCTTGGTGACCTCGAACTCCACCTTCTGGCCCTCGGCCAGGGTGCGGAAACCATCCATGTTGATGGCGGTGTGGTGGCAGAACACGTCCTCGCCGCCGCCGTCCTGGGTGATGAAGCCGAAGCCCTTCGCGTCGTTGAACCACTTCACGGTACCAGTTGCCATTGCGCTTCCTTGCGTTTGCAGGGCAGCCGTGGGGAAGGCCACCCGTTCTGCCCGACGACCGGGGAGACGAGCCTATTTGTAGTGAAAGGGCCGACTGGAAGTCCAGCCGGCCCACCGGAATTGCCCGTCTTGCATTCCCCGCGAGGCGCGGGGGCGCCCGTCAGATGTCGAGCAGCAGGCGCTCCGGGTCCTCGATGCACTCCTTCACGCGCACGAGGAACTGCACCGCTTCCCGGCCGTCCACCAGGCGGTGGTCGTACGTGAGGGCGATGTACATGATGGGCCGGATGACCACCTGGCCGTCGCGGGCCACGGGGCGCTCCACGATGTTGTGCATGCCCAGGATGCCCGTCTGCGGCGGGTTCAGGATGGGCGTGGACAGCATGGAGCCGAAGATGCCGCCGTTGGTGATGGTGAACGTGCCGCCGGTGAGGTCCGCCATCGTGAGCTTGTCGTTGCGCGCGCGGCCGCCGTAGTCACCGACCGTCTTCTCCAGGTCCGCGAGCGACAGCTTGTCCGCGTCGCGCACCACCGGCACCACCAGGCCGCGGCTGCCGCTCACGGCCACGCCGATGTCGTAGTAGTGCTTGAAGATGACGTCCTCGCCGTCGATCTCCGCGTTGATCTGCGGGAACGCCTTGAGGGCCTCCACGGACGCGCGGATGAAGAAGCTCATGAACCCGAGCTTCACCCCGTGCTTCGCCTGGAACTTGTCGTTGTACTTCTTGCGCAGCGCCATCACCTCGCCCATGTCCACCTCGTTGAAGGTGGTGAGCATGGCGGCGGTGGACTGCGCCTGGATGAGGCGCTCGGCCACGCGCTTGCGCAGCGGCGTCATGCGCACGCGCTCCTCGCGCGCGGCGTTGGGG
>JAFADT010000052.1 GCA_023424585.1 Pseudomonadota bacterium | reverse complement strand
CCCCGAATCCGCCGCGAGCGTGAGCCCCCGCCCCGGCAGCGTGTCCGTGCGCCCGGAGCCGGGCACCCGGTCCTGGTCCACGTACAAGTCCACGTTGAACGTGTAGAAGCCGTGCCGCGCCCGCTCCGCGACCGTCGCGCCCTCCAGGTCCACCGCCTGCGCGCGCGACGGCTTCGCGATGGGGTGCGCGAACGTCACCTCGAACCGCGTCGCCTGGTCGTCCGCGAACGCCGCCACCGACACGACATCCAGATCACCCGGCCCCAGGTCCGTCCGGCGCGGGTACACCAGCTCGCCGTCGCCGTGGTCGTCCCCCACCGGATCCGTCAGCCGGAACAGCAGCGCGTCCTCGCGCGTCTTGCCGCCGGAACACGCGGCCAGGGTGGAGGCGAGCAGCAGCGCGGACACGCGGGGACGCACGAACATCGGGGGGCACCTCATGCACGAGGAGAAGGCCCGTCCAGGTGTATCGCGCGGTGCCCCAAACGCAAGGAGCCCGGAGTGCCTTCACAGGCGCCCCGGGCTCCCCCTGCGTCAACCGCATGCCCCGCCGCGAGCAGGGCGCGCGATGACTAGAACTGCGCCTTCATGAACGCCTTGACGCGCATCTGCTCGAAGTTGCGCTCCTCCAGGCTGTTCCAGCCGCCGTTGCGGTTGGTGAAGCCGCGCGAACCCACCGCCACGCCGTGGTCGGCCGCGATGGTGTCGTCCGCGTATTGCACCACGTAGCCGTCGCCGAAGTCCGGACGGAACGTGCCGAACGCGTACTGGCCCTCCAGGCCGAACTCCACGCCGGACAGGATGTAGCGCGCCTTGATGAGCACCTGGTTCTTGTTGTGCTTGCCGGACGCCATCTCGTGGTTGTTGTACGCCTGGAACGCCGTGTTGCCGTCCAGCAGGTCCGCGAAGAACTTGGAGTAGCTGGCGGACACGTACAGGTCATCCGTGAACTGGTAGCCCGCGCCGGCCGTGAACGTCGTGTAGTCCAGCAGGCGGTCGTCGTCCGCGATGTTGTCGAACGGCTTGAACTGGTAGCCCGTGTCGCCCTGGCTGTTCGTGACGACGCCCGGGTTGCTGTAGATGCCGGCCGTGGTGTTGCCGGGGCTGTACTCGTTGACCAGCGAGTTGTCGCACGCCACCGCGCCGCCCGGGCACGCGCCCGCCTGGAACGGCAGGAAGCGCGGGTCGTTCAGGCGCTTGTCCGTCTCGTGGATGTACTTGAACTTGCCGAAGACATCGATGCCCTTCAGCACGTCGATGACGTACTTGGCGCGCAGCGCGACCAGGTGCGTCTTCTTGTCCTGGAAGGGCTGGTAGGCCGTGCGGAAGTTGTGGCCCACGCCGGAGTCCAGCTCCGTGCCCGGGTACGTGGTGTCGTTCAGCGACTTGGACGCGTCGCCGTACGCCTGCCAGTTGGTGTTGTAGGTGATGAAGGAATACTCACCGCCCACCTCCAGCGCGCCGTTCGTGTAGACCGGGTTCGCCGTCACGCCCTTCCAGCCGATGGCCGTCTCCGCCATGGGCTCGTCGAAGTCCGTGAAGTCGTTGTCCACGTTGATGGTCGCGACCTGCTGGGCCTCGCTCGTCCAGCCGCCATAGCCAATCTTGGTGGGGTTGCCCTTGTAGATGCCGTAGGACGCGTTGGACGGGCCCGGGAACGCGAAGCTGCCGTCATGCCCCTCCGTGAGGAGCACGTCCGCCTCGCGGCGGCTGGCCATCACCGCCACGTAGTCCGCGCCGATGCTGAACAGCTGGAGGTTCAGCGACAGGCCCACGTCCAGCGGGTCGTTGAGGGACGCGTTCAGCATGTACGTCTGGTCCGTGTGGTGGCCGGCCAGCACCGCGCTGTAGCCGCCGATGCCGCCGAAGTTCGCCGGCGACAGCACGGGGTCCGCGTTGGAGTACGACGTGTACGCGGCGCCGCGCACGTCCAGCCACGAGCCCATGTGCAGGCCCGCCTTCAGACCGCCCACGCCGTTGCGGTAGCGCGGCGTGAGGTCGCGGCCGTCGTCGAGGTTGGTGTCCTCCACGTTGATCTCCTGGTCGTTGGCATACTGGAAGATGCCGCCCACGTCGAAGAGCTCGTTCGGGGTGTACTTCGCCTGGAAGCCGTAGGCCGCGTCGCGCGCGTGGAAGGCGCCCGTGCTGAAGTTCGGGCCCGCCCAGAGGCGGGGCAGCGAGATGCGCGCCGCGTCCCACGTGAGCTTCCGGTCGAAGTTGGAGCCCTGCAGCATGATGGCCGCCGCGTTGTCGCGGTCGATGTAACGGACGCGGCCGATGACGAACGGGTCGAACTGGCCCAGGTCCGTCGCGCCGATGAGCGCCGAGTCGATGAGGTAGCCCGGACGCAGCGTCACGGACATGCCGCGCAGCTTGATGTACTGGTTGGAGCGCGGGTCGAACTCGCCGCAGTCGCCCGCCACGCAGGGCTTGGACGGGTCACCGCCGAAGCCGCCGAAGTTCGTCCAGAAGTTCTGGTTGAAGCGGCTGTGGATGCGGCCGTTGACCTCCACCTGCGGGGAGATCTTCGCGTTCAGGAGCAGCTCCAGCTCCGTGCCGATGCCGTTGTCGCCATAGCCCTCACCGGGCACCGTCGTGAAGTTGTACATCGCGCCCTGGTCACGCTGCGTGCCCCAGAGGTACTTCGTATAGGTCGTGCCGCCAATGGTGAGCTTGGGGCCGCTGTCCTGCGCCATGGCCGCCCCAGGAAGCAGGCCGACCGCCACGGTGAGCGCACACGCTCCCCGCACCACGTTCTTGCGATTCTTCATGATGTCCGGAAAACCCTTCTCGAAAGCTTGATTCAGAGGGGGGTCTCCCCTCTCCCGGGGCCGCCGCGGGGCCTCCGCGGCAGCCCTCCCCGTGTTGCATCAAACCTTGAAACAGACTGTTTTGAACAGTCCGCCGCCCACTACTTCGTCGGCG
>JAFADT010000847.1 GCA_023424585.1 Pseudomonadota bacterium | reverse complement strand
GACGTGGCGCGCGCGGAGAAGCGGCGCACGTGGGTGATGCCCGCGGCGGTGGACGCGGGCGCGGCCGCGCCCGTGAAGCCGAGGGATCCGCTGCTCGCGGCGCTGCCCCGGGGACCGGGCCGCACGGCGGTGGTGATTGAAGCGAACGCGCTGCGCTACTCGCCCGTGGGCGAGCTGCTCATGGACTGCCTCTTGCGCGACGGCGGCAAGAACCTGGAGCAGTTCAAGGCGATGAGCGGCGTGGATCCGCTCCAGGACCTGGACCGGCTGGTCATCACCGACGAGGGCGTCATCCTCTCCGGTGACTTCAGCAAGGCGCGCTACGAGGAGCTGCTGGGCGGGCGCGTGTCGTCCGACCACGGCCCGGGCGCGCGGGTGTACGAGGGGGGCGACACGACCATCGCCCTGGCGGACGGCG
The DNA here is from genome assembly GCA_023424585.1 of Pseudomonadota bacterium. GTDB lineage: Bacteria > Myxococcota > Myxococcia > Myxococcales > Myxococcaceae > Corallococcus. The sequence goes on along the minus strand of JAFADT010000847.1, from coordinate 4,810 downwards.
GCACGCAGCGCGGGCGCATGGACGCGGCGGTGGGCACCTGGAACAACCAGATGCTGGTGTTCGGCTCGACGCCGGACACGGTGAAGACGGTGCTGGACCGCATGGACGGGCGCGGGGCGGAGGACGGGCCGCCGCTCCTCGACGAGAACAGCACCTATGGCGAGATGTACGGCGTCCTGGCGGTGGAGACCCTGGCGAAGCTGCTGGGGCCGGAGCAATCGGAGCTGGCGCAGCGGCTGAAGGACGTGGCCCAGAACGTGGAGCTGCACCTGGACACCAGCGGCGACGTGGCCATGGTGGCCAACGTGACGGGCATGGACGCGGAGAAGATGACGGACCTGGGCAAGTCCCTGGGCGGCGCGCTGTCCATGGCGCGGATGAAGGCGCAGGCGGACGGCAAGGAGGACCTGGCGCAGCTCCTGGACTTCGCGAAGGTCCGACCGGACGGCTCGTCCTTCAAGCTGGAGCTGGCCGTGCCGCTCGCCACCCTCCAGGAGCAGCTGGCCTGGTGCCGCGAGGAGCGCCAGGCCGCCGAGCGCGCCAGGTCCACCCCCTAGGGAGGAGCAGGCAAGCCGCCTTCACTGTTTTCAGCCGGATAGTCCGTACGGGATACCGTGGCCCGACAGGGAGCCGCGACCCGCCATGGGAAGGCGGGGGCGGGCTTTGCGCGCGCGCTGGTCTACCAGACGGTGTGGCGCTTCAGGGCGCCGGGCGCGCGCGCTTCGCCTTCGCCTGGGGACGGGGCCGCCAGCCGAGCACGACGCGGCCGTACGGCGCGGGCCCCATGTCCAGCCCGGGGACCTTCAGGCTGTCGCGCTCGCGGTCCAGCAGCGCGTAGTCGTTGATCAACGACAGGCCCACCGACGAGCTCAGCCACAGGTCGCGGCCCAGGTGGACGTTGACGGTGGGCCCCACGCGGACCTGCGTCTCGCGCAGGTAGCTGGCGCCTATCGCCTGGAGCTCCGGCTCGAAGCGGGTGCGGAGCACCTGCATGTCCAGCGCCCCCACCAACCCCAGCTCCACGGTGTCGCCCAGCTTGCGCAGCAGGGTGAGCCGGGGCAGGCCCACCTCCAGGACGTACGGGCCCCGGTTGTAGGTCAGGCTCAGCATGGGAATCACCGGCACCTTGTCGAAGGGCCACAGCGCGACCAGGCCGAACGTCAGCCCGAGCCCGGGCGTGTCCCCCAGTTGGTAGCTGGCCATCGCGAACGCCACCCAGGACGTGTCCAGCGCCAGGTCGAAGGAGGACTGGAAGTCCGTGCGGGTGCTGGCCGTCACGCCCGTGACGAGCAACCAGCGCGGCGCCAGGGGACGGACGGCCGTGAGGCCCAGCTGGATGCGGTGGAACTGCCGGTCCACCGCGTCGTCCTCCAAGGCGGGCACGTCCGCGCCCATCCACCGCGTCTCATAGCCCACCGACGGCAGCAGGTACGTGCGCCCCAGGACGAGCGGCGGAAGCGGCACGCGCAGCTCCAGGGTCCGCCGCTCCTTGACATGGACGCCCCCCGCTTCCAGCGAGCCACCCCCGGAGAGGCCGTAGCTCAGGTAGAGCCGATCCGCATGCGTCTGGGCCCAGGCCGGAGCGCCGGGGAGCAGCACCGCCACGGCCCAGCCGAGCAGGACCGGCGCCATCCGGGCCAGGAGTCGCCGCCGCATGGCGAGGCGGAAGTCCGCGCGCATCACACCCTGCCTTCGCTAGACGGGGCGGCCGGTCCCATCCCCGAGGCCGGGGAGTCTACCCTGCCCCGCCCCACCCGAGGTGAAGCGAAAAGCGCATGCGGTGTCAGCCCACCATGGCGTTGACCTCGTCCGTGAAGGCCGCGTCCTCGTCCGCGTGGACGAGGAGGGGCGGCAGCACGGTGAGGTCCGCCCGGCCGCCCTTCACCGCGTGCAGGAGCACCAGCTTCGCGGGCCGGTCCGCGCGCGGGTGCACCATGCGCACCGTGCGCGGCTCCAGTTGCAGCGTGCGCAGCACCGACACCAGCTCGCTGAAGCGCGACGCCGGATACACCATGCACAGCGCGCCCCGGGGCACCAGCAGGTAGGCCGCCGCGCGCACCACCTCCGGCAGCTCGCAGGCAATCTCATGCCGCGCGAGCGCCTTCTCCCGGGACAGGTTGCTCTGGCCCGCGGTGCGCGCGCGGTAGGGCGGATTGCACAGCACGTGGCCGAAGCTGCTCGCCGGGAAGGTCTCCGCCACATGGCGCAGGTCCCCCTGCACCAGCGTCACCGCGCCCTCGCAGCGGTTCAGGTACACGTTGCGCTCGGCCAGGGAGAACAGGCCCGGCTGTAGCTCCAGCGCGGTGATGTCCGTGCGCCCCAGCCTGCGGGCCAGCACCAGCGGGATGATGCCGCACCCGGTGCCCAGGTCGATCAACCGCCCCCGGTGCGCCCCCGCCTCGAACACCGCGAAGTGCGCCAGCAGCACGGGGTCCAGGGTGAAGCGGTAGCCGCCCCGGCGCTGGAGCACCTGCACGTCGCCGCCGCAGATGGCGTCGAGCGTCTCCCCCGGGCCGGGCTCCAATCGCAGCCGCACCCGGTGGGGCCAGTCCTGCGCGGTGCCGGTCAGCGCACGCACGTGGCGGGCCGTCAGGCTTCCGGATCCAGGAAGAGCAGCCCCGCGGGCACGCGCGGCTCCACGCGCAGGGTGCGCGGCGGCAGCGTGGCCTGGGCCTCCATCACCGCCCGCACCTCCCACACCGGCGGTGGGTTGAGCGCGAAGCCCGCCTGGAACGTGCCGGCCTCCACGCCCGCCACCAGCGCCTCCAGCCCGTGCACCGGGAACACCTGCGGATGCCCGGACGCCTCCGGCTCCTGGATGCCCAGCACCGTGCGCAGCACCAGCGCGTTGAGCAGCGCCAGGTCCAGGCTGCGCAGCGTGGGGTTTCGCGGCGCGCCCTTGAGGTGCGCCAGGTCCAGCCCCTGCCGGAAGCGCAGGATGCGGCCCCGGCCTCCCGGCAGCACCAGCAGCACCGCGTGCTGGCCGGGCACCAGCGTGGCCAGCCGCTCGCGCGCCGCGGCCAGCCCCTGCGGCGTGGTGAGGGGCGCGTCCAGCTCCGTCACGCGCGCGTAGGCGGACACCAGGGTGAGGAAGGTGTCCTCCTGGAAGGTCTCCACGCCCTTCAAGGCGCGGTGGATGGGACACAGCTCCAGGCCGGGCTCGGACAGGGGCACCACCGCGGCCAGCGTCTGGCCCTGCTCGCTCAGGGCCGCCAGGGGCCGCATGGGGGCCTCATCCAGCACGGCCTGCAGGCGCTTGGACACCGGGGACGGCTCGATGCGCAGGAGCGACACCGGGCTGCCGTCGTACTGCCCCTTCCAGACGGAGATGCCGCGCTCGGCGGCCTCCGCCAGGAGGGCCCGGAGCGCCCCATGGTCATCCGCCACCAGGGTGACCGCGGGCTCCACCTCCCATGCGCGGGGGCGGTACGGGTCCTGCTCCAGCGACGGCACCGCGTCCGGCGTCAGCGCGCACAGGAGGTAGCGCACCGGGGGGCCGGAGAACCGGCCCCCGGGGCCGTGCAGCTCCACGACGTAGAGGGCGGGCCGTGCGTCCTTCAGCAGACCGCCCGAGTCCCGCAGCCGGCGCAGCTCCGCGCTCGGGTTGGCGGCCTCCAGCAGGGGCCGCACGTGCGTGGGCATGGGGGCCGCGTTGCCGCGAGGGGGACCGTCCCCGGGCTCCAGCGAGGAGCCCAGCGAGGTCAGGAGGGCCGAGAACGGGAGGACGCGCGCCATACCCGGGGAAGGTGATGCCGCCGCTTCCCGCGCGCCATCACGCCTGCCCGCCCGTCCGCCAGGCCGTCTACCACCAGACGTTCTTGTAGGGCCGGTCCTTGGAGCTGTGCGAGCTGCGCATGGCGGACCGGTCCACGCTCTCCTCCCACAGGAGGCTCACGGTGGTGATGGCGCCCGCGGAGCCCAGGAAGGACAGCACATAGGGGGTGGACTGGTTGAAGCCGCCGAGCACGAGGCCGGAGATGAGCAGCACCGCCGCGCCCACGCCCGCGCCGAACATGTCCGCGCGCAGGATCTGCGACGCCGTGGGGTTGTAGCGCATGGTCGCCAGGGCCAGCACGCCCGCGCCCACGCCCGGGGAGATGAGCAGCATGTCCTTCCACGTCTTGCCGGAGATGGACGTGCCGGAGAAGTGCACGATGGCCAGGAACAGCGCGCTGTACGCCGCCGCCCAGCCCGCGCCAGAGGCCACCAGCAGGCCATCCGAGAGCGGCAGCTGCCCGCCGCCGATGCCCGCCGTCAGCCACGCGCCCAGCTCCGCGCCCAGGAACGCGGACCAGGTGAGCACGCCCGCGTCCTGGGTGATGAGGTCCATGAAGCCCGCGAGGAACATGCCGCCGATCCCCGAGTTGAGGATGGTGAAGTTCGCCATGGGCGTGTCCACCCAGTTGTTGAACTGCCACCACGCGGAGGCGCCGAAGCCCAGGCCCGCGCCGATGAGCGTGCCCGCGAGCATGGACTCACGCGAGCTGCGGTCGAAGTTGAACTCCTTGGAGAACGCCTGCGTGAAGAAGCCGCCCAGCGCGCCCAGGGCCGTGTGGTGCAGCACGAAGCGCATGCTGCCGGGGCCGGACAGGAACGGCCCCCGGCGGCGCTGGCCGTCCAGGTACATGCCGTTGTCCTCCGGCGGCGGGCGGAAGCGCGAGGCGGCCGTCGCGGTCTCATCCCGGATGGACTCCGGGCGCACGTCCCGCGCGCCCTCCGTCAACGGCGCCTGCGGCTCGGTGCGCAGGCGGTCCGGATCCGGCGGCGCGAACGGCGCGTCGCTCGCGGGTGGCGGCACGGCGTCCGGGTC
>JAFADT010000842.1 GCA_023424585.1 Pseudomonadota bacterium | reverse complement strand
CAGCACCACCCCGTGGTGTCCCTGCGGCTGAAACACATCCGCGACGGCCTGGAGGACTACGAATACCTGCGCCTGCTCACGTCGCTGGGCGACGGCGCCTTCGCCAGGACGGCGGCGAAGCGGCTGGCGAAGTCCGGGTACGAGATCTCCCGGGACCCGGCGGAGTGGGAAGCGGTGCGCAAGGAGCTGACCGAGCACATCGTGAAGCGTCAGTCGGCTGAACAAGCGCAGCGCTCCGGACGTCGGACCTCCGGGGGAACCCCGTAGTCACTCCCCCCTGGGAGGAAGCAGAATGAAGCCCATGCGCACCCTCGTCGCGGCCTGCCTCGTCTTCAGCGCCCTCGGCGCCAACCCGGGTCAGGCCCAGGAGGCACAGCCCCGCCGCCGGAACCTCCTGCGGCCGCCGCAGCTCCCGGCGGCGGAGTCCGCGGGCCCCGCGACGTCCTCGGAGAACACCGGCGACGCGTCCTCCGCGCCCGCCCCCGACGAGCCTGTCGTCACGGTGAAGCCGTGTGATCAGGGCCTGCCCGCGCTGCGCACGCCGCTGGCCTTCAAGCCGGGGGAGCTGCTCGAGTTCGACATGGACGCCATGGGCGCCAAGGCGGGCAGGCTCACCATGCGCGTGCAGCGGCCCGCCAAGGGCGCGCTGCCGGTGGTGGTGGAGGCGCAGACGAACACGCTCTTCTCCAAGGTGCGCCGGGTGCGCGGCAGCGCCACCAGCTACCTGCACCCCAAGACGCTGCGCCCCTCGCGCTACACCGAGGAGGCCGTGGAGAACGAGCAGCGCCGCAAGGTGAACGTGGACTTCGGCGCGCAGGACAAGAGCGTCAAGGTGGACTACCAGATTGGGGACCGCCCCAAGGGCCACTTCGACTACGCCTTCGACAAGGACGGCCTGGACGTCGCGGGCGCCATCTACCTCATCCGCCAGCTGCCCATGAAGAAGGACCTGCCGGTCTGCTTCGACGTGTACGGCATCCGCCGCATGTGGCGCATGACGGCCACCGTGGTGGAGCGCGAGCACGTGTCGCTGCCCCTGGGCGAGTTCGACGCCTGGCACCTGGCCGGCACCGCCGTGCGCCTGGACAGGCCGTCGCAGACGCGCGAGGTGCACGTGTGGATCACCGACGACGACCGCCGCCTCCCGCTGGCCGCCGTGGGCGCCATCGACCTGGGCGCGGTGCGGCTGACGCTGTCCGGCGTGAAGCGCCCAGGTGAAAAACCCATGGAGGCGCAGGGCAAGGAAGATCTCAAGTGGTGACGCGGGGTTGAGCCCCGCCCAGGCCCGCGCTTCTCCTGGGAGCGCGGGTTTTTCATCGCCCACGATTTGAGAGTGGTTTGCAAAGTCAAAAAGCCGGGCGTAGGGTGCGCGCCGCTCCATGCGTCCCCAACGATTGAACCCCCTCCTGACGTTGCTGTGTGTCCCCCTGTTCCTGCTGCCCCTCGCGGCCCGCGCGCAGGCCCCGCGGAGCGGCGACGAGTTCCGCTACCGGCGGCCGCGCTTCCTGGATGAAGCCCGCATCGGGGAGGACACGAAGGACGACGTCATCACGGTAGGCAGCAAGCCGAAGCTCGACCTGGACGTGAACGCCTACGCGGACCTCCAGTTCGCGTACTTCAACTACGGCGAGAACCAGAACCGGGCGAACGGCTCGCAGAAGGACTCGCGGCTCGTGTTCGACACGACGCGCCTGGTGCTGGAGCTGGAGGCGGGGCTGCCGGAGTACGGCCTCGAGGCCGAGTTCGAGGTGGAGTTCGAGCACGGCGGCGCCGGCGCGGCGATGGAGCTGGAGTACGAGGAGTTCGGCGAGTTCGACACCGACGTGGAGAAGGGCGGCGAGGCGCTGGTCGAGGAGCTGTACCTGACCAAGAAGCTGGGCCGGAACGTGGAGCTGTCGGTGGGCCGCTTCTACGTCGCGGTAGGCACGCTCTTCTCGGACTACCTGCCCACGTCCTACCTGGGCACCATCCGCTCCGAGGCGGAGACGCGCATCATCCCCAATACGTGGAACGACATGGGGATGATGCTGCGCTGGGACACCCCCGTGGGCGTGCGGCTCACCGGGCAGGTGGTGAACGGGCTGGACTCCACGGGGTTCAGCTCCCAGACGTGGGTGGCCACGGGCCTCCAGCAGCGCTTCGAGCTGGTGCGCGCGACGGACCTGGCGGCGGTGCTGCGCGCGGACGTGCGGCGCTTCGAGGGCTTCAACTTCGGCGTGTCCGCCTACTACGGCGGCACCACGCGCAACCGGCCCAAGCCGGACCTCGTGAAGCAGTGTGACGACGCGAACCCCAACCTGGTGGCGCCGTGCGGCTACGTGAGCGCGCCGCTGTTCATCGCGGACGCGCACCTGTCGGTGAACCGCAACCGGTGGCGCGCGCACGCGATGGTGATGTACGGCCACCTGGGCAACGCCGCGGCGGTGTCCGCGCGCAACGCGCGTCTGTCCAACCTGCTCAACGTGCTGCGCACGCCGGTGTCCGACAACGCCCTCTCCGCCTGGGGCGAGCTGGGCTACGACATCGCGCCCTGGCTGGGGCTCAACGGGAACCACCGGCTGGAGCCCTACGTCCGCATCGACTACATGGATTCGCAGTTCAAGCCCCGCGCGGAGCTGTTCGACAACCCCCGCTTCGAGCGCACGGTCTACACCGTGGGCACCAGCTACACGCTCGCGGGGCTCGTGGTCGTGAAGCTCGACTTCGGCCAGCGGCGCATGGGCAGCTCCGCCTTCCGGCCGGAGAACACGCTCCGGCTGTCGACGGGCTTCGTCTACTGACCCGACCTCCCCGACTGTCTCGAACGCAGTTGCAAGAAAGGCGCATCACATCCCATGATCTCTCGTTCCCTGAAACTCTCCATGCTGGTTGGTGGCGCGCTCCTGATGGGCGCCTGCGGCGATGACGACGACACGCAGCTGGACTCGCTGGACCAGCAGCTCGTCGTGAACTTCGCGGACGCGGTGGTGGTGCCCACCTACAACCTGCTCGCCACGCGCATGATCGAGCTGGACGCGGCCGCGCAGGCGCTGAAGAACGCCCCCAGCGCGACGACGCTGAAGGCGGCGCAGGACGCGTGGTTCGCCGCGCGCGTGCCGTGGGAGCAGAGCGAGGCGTTCCTCTTCGGGCCGGTGGACAGCTACGGCTGGGACCCGGCGCTGGACAGCTGGCCGGTGAACCGCACGGACCTGGACGCGGTGCTCAACAACAATGACGCGCTGACCCAGCAGTACGTGAGCGGCCTGCAGGAGACGCAGAAGGGCTACCACACGACGGAGTACCTGCTCTTCGGGGAGGGCCAGGCGAAGCAGCCGGAGGACTTCAACGCGCGCCAGTTCGAGTACCTGCTCGCGCTGACGGCGGAGCTGAAGACGGTGTCCGCCAACCTGGCGTCCTCGTGGACCACGGGCGTGGACGGCCAGCCGGCGTACCGCGACACGCTGGCGAAGGCGGGCGAGTCCGGCAACACGGTGTACCCCACGGTGGAGTCGGGCGCGCAGGAGATGCTGGGCGGCATCCTGACCATCCTGGACGAGGTGGCCAACGGGAAGATCGCCGACCCGTACGACGCGAAGGACGCGAACCTGGTGGAGAGCCAGTTCGCGCTCAACTCGCTGTCGGACTTCACCAACAACCTGCGCAGCGTGGAGAACGTCTACCTGGGCCACCGCCCGGAGGCCGCGGCCAAGGGCCTGTCCATGTCGGACGTGGTGAAGGAGCGCGACGCGGCGCTGGACACGCGCGTGAAGGCGGAGATCGCGGCGGCCATCGCGGCGCTGGGCAAGGTGCCGGAGCCGTTCCCGGTGTCCATCAAGGACCCGGCCTCCGCGGATGAGATCGAGGGCGCGCAGGCGGCCATCCGTAAGCTGCACGACACCTTCCAGGTGGACGTGAAGGCTGTCATCCTGCCCTGATGCTGGACCGGGGGTACGCGATGCGACGGGCATGGGGACTCGGGATGCTGCTGTGGCTCATGGGCTGCGGCGGGACGCAGGCCGAGGCCCCGGAGGCTCCGCCGCGCGCGGGGGGCGACGCGACCATCGACGACCGCACGTCGCGGGCGTTCGCGCAGGCCGCCCCCAACCTCAGCGAGGAGCACATCGCGCTGCACCGTGAAGGTGACGCCGCCTTCGCGGCCGTCTTCGTGCCCGGCCCCGCCCCGGTGAACCCGGGGCTGGGGCCGGCGTACAACAACGCCTCCTGCAACGGCTGTCACCTGCGCAACGGCCGGGGCATGCCGGTGATGGGCGGCGGACCGACGCGCACACAGCTGCTGGTGCGCGTGAGCCTCCCGGACGGCACGCCGGAGCACCCGAACGGCGCGGTGCCCGTGCCCGGGCTGGGGCTCCAGATTCAAGACCAGGCCGTCTACGGCGCGTCGCCGGAGGCCACCGTGACGCTCGCGTGGGAGGAGCGCGCGGGCGCGTACGCGGACGGGACGGCCTATGGCCTGCGCTCACCGCGCATCACCATCACGCTGCCGGACGGCTCTTCGCCGCCCGCGAACATGCTCACGTCGCTGCGCCTGCCTCCGCCGGTGGTGGGCCTGGGGCTGCTGGAGGCGGTGGACCTCGCCACGCTGCGGGCGCTGGAGGACCCCACGGACGCGGACGGCGACGGCATCTCCGGCCGGCTGAACACCGTGTGGGACGTGCAGAAGCTCGCGCTGGCGCCGGGGCGCTTCGGGTGGAAGGCGAACAGCCCGAACCTGCGGCAGCAGTCCGCGGAGGCCTACTTCAACGACATGGGGATCACGAATCCCCTCTTCCCGGATCCGGACGGGAGCGCCGAGCTGCCCGTGGCCACGCTGGATGCGGCGGTGTTCTACGCGCAGTCGCTCGGGGTGCCCGCGCGCACGGCGCTGGGTGACGCGGCGGTGAAGCGCGGCGAGGTGAAGTTCAAGGACCTGGGCTGCGTGACGTGCCACCGGGACACGCTGGAGACCGGGGAGCACCCGGTGGCGGAGCTGTCGCACCAGCGCATCCACCCGTACACGGACCTGCTGCTGCACGACATGGGCGCGGACCTGGCGGACGGGCGGCCGGATGGGGACGCCACCGGCACCGAGTGGCGCACGGCGCCCCTGTGGGGCCTGGGGCTGACGCAGACGATCCTCCCGTACTCGGGCTACCTGCACGACGGGCGGGCCCGGACGCTGGAGGAGGCCGTGCTGTGGCACGGCGGCGAGGCGGAGCGGGCGCGGGAGGGGTTCCGCCAGCTGTCCGCCAGCGACCGGGACGCGCTGGTGCGCTTCCTCCAATCCTTGTAGCGGCCCGCGGGCCTCAGCCGAGGCGAATCATCCCGGCCGCCTGCGACAGGCGGCGGCGCAGGTGCGTCACCACCTCGTGCAGGTCCTCCAGGCGCTGGAGCACGTGCAGATCGTCCCCCGCGTTCAGCACGGCCACCGGCGTCAGCGTCTCGCGGTGGAGGGCCAGGAGCAGGTCGTGGAAGTGGGCCTGCACGTCGCCCAGGGCGTCCAGGCCCTCGCGGAGGTCGTCCTCCACGAAGTCCAGGAG